>NZ_JAKMAY010000157.1:3172-13398 GCF_022015835.1 Streptomyces sp. ICN903
GGAGGACGGGGAGGACGGTGGGGCGTCGTACGGGGAAGGTGCGGTGCTCACACATCGAGGGTGCCAGGCCCTTACGGCACACGGCGCACGGCCCGGCGGCCCGCTTGTGGTGAGCGGGCCGCCGGGCCGTGCGGAAGGGGTCTTCCGGCCGGTCAGTAGGCCGAGTCGACGTTGTCCATGGAGCCGTACCGGTCGGCGGCGTAGTTGCACGCGGCGACGATGTTGGCCACCGGGTCGTACAGGTCGTACTTGGTGCCCTCGACGTGGTAGGCGTCGAAGGTGGGCTGGATCACCTGGAGCAGCCCCTTGGAGGGTATGCCGTTGCGGGCGTTGACGTCCCAGTTGTTGATGGCCCGCGGGTCGCCGCTGGACTCGCGCATGATGTTGCGGTGGATGCCCTCGTAGGTGCCGGGGATGCCCTCGCGCTCCATGATGGCCAGGGCCTCGCGGATCCACCCGTCGAGGTTGTCCGGGTAGGAGGCGGCCTCACTCCGCTCGCGCTCGTAGGCCTGCTCCAGGGACTCCTCGTCGCGCTCGCCCCAGTTGCCGCCGCTGCCCCAGCCGCCGCGGTCGTGCGACCGGTCGGCGGCCTTCTCCCGGGTGGAGTCGCGGTCGGCGGCGGCCTCGCGCTCGGCCTCCTTCCGGGCCTTCTCGGCCTTCTCGGCCTTCTCGGCCTCGCGCTTCTCCTCGGCAGCGGCCTCGCGGGCGTCGGCCTGGGCCTGCTGGTAGGAGCCGGAGAACTGCGCCCGCAGGCCGCCCTGCCCGGCGGCGATGTCCTCGGCCTGGGCGGCCGGCTCCACCGGGAGCGAGACCGGTGCGGAAGCGGGCTTCGGCCCGGCCGAGGGAGCGGTCTCCTCGGCGCCCGCCGGGGCGAGGCCGAGTGCCAGGGTGGCGGCGCCGGTGGCCGCGACGACGCCGATGGCGGAGAACTTGTGGGTGCCGGTCATGCGGGTGGTGCCGGACACGCGGAACTGGTCGAGAACGCGGAACACAGACATGGGGGAGGAGAACCTCTTCCGATCGCTTGCGTCGCAGAGCCGGATCAGCCGGGCCGGCCATGGGGCCGAGCGGGGTTGCGCCGGGTTCCTCTCCTCGGCGCTGGCGACTGTTGCATTGTTAGCGGCCGGAACTTATGAGGACAAAAGTGTGACGTACTACCCGGATTCGTTGATATCCGGCGCAACGGGCCTTCGGGTGCCGGTCCGCGCCGCTCGGGGCCGAACGGGCCGCCGCGGTGCCTACTAGGCGGGTTCGTAAGTGATCTGGGTCCTATGGGGCGCTTCACAACGGCTGCCCGCTCAAGCAACCCTCCGTCCCCGTGCGGTGACACACGGACCGGGCCGGCCGGGCCGGTGCGCTCCGGTCAGCGCACCCAGACGGTGATCTCCGAGCCGCGCGGGGCCCGCTCGCCGGCGGCGACCGACTGGTCGAAGACGGTGCCGGTGAAGAAGACCCTGCGGACCTTCACCTCGAAGCCCGCCTCCTCGAGGGCCTGCCGGGCCTCGCTCTCCTCCAGCCCCTCCACGTCCGGGACCTCGATCATCTCCGGGCCCTTGGAGACGGTCAGCGTCACGGTGTCGCCCTCGGCGGCCACCGCGCCCTCGCGGGGCGACTGCCGGGCGACCGTGCCCTCGTCCTCCTCGGAGAAGACCCGCTCCGGGGCGGTGCGCACCTTCAGCCCGGCCTCCTCCAGCCGCTGCCGGGCCGTCCCCTCGTCCTCGCCGACGACACCGGGCACCTCGACCCGCGCGCCCTTGGAGAGCACGAGCGCCACGGCCGTGCCCGGACGGCGCACGCTGCCCGCCCCGGGCTCGGTGCGGGCCACCGAGCCCCGCTCCACCTTCCCCGAGAACTCCCGGGTCACCATGCCGGGCTCCAGCCCGGCGGCCTTGATCTTCCGGCGGGCCTCTTCCGGCGTGTCGCCCGTCACATCGGGGACCTCGACCCGCTCCGGCCCCTGGGAGACGGTGATGGTCACCGTGCCGTTGCCGCGGATGCGCTCACCGCGGTCCGGGTCGGTGCCGATGACATGGCCCCGTTCCACGGTGTCGCTGTAGTCCCGGACGATCCGCCACTCCAGCCCGGCCTCCTCGACCGTTCGCTTGGCCCGGTCCTCGGTCATGTCGAGCACTCCGGGGGTCCTGGTGAACTGCCCGGAGTTGATGTACCACAGGCCCAGCGCCGTGCCGAGGACCAGCAGGACGGCGGTGACCAGCGCCGGCAGCGAACGCCGGGGCCCGCGGCCGGCCCACCGCCGCCGGCGCGCGCCCGGCCCGGGCGGGCCCGGCTCCCGGGGAGGCGTGCGCACGGAGTCCGGCCGGGGCAGGACGGACGTGCGGTTCAGGGCCTCCTCGGTCTCCCCGGCCTCCCCGGACTCCTCCGGGCCGGCGCCGCCGGCGGAAGCCTTCGGCGCGCTGCCGCGCGGGAGCACGGTGGTGCGGTCCTCGGGGCCGGCGGGGACGGGGGAGCCGTCCCCGCCGGCGGCGGCCGGAGGCGGCGCGTCCAGTTCCTCGCCGGTCAGCGCCTCCTTCACGGCCCCGACCTCGGCGAGCAGCTCCACGGCGTCGGCCGGCCGCCGCCCGGGGTCGCGGGCGGCGGTACGGGCCACCAGGTCGTCCAGGGCGGGGGCGAGGCCGGGCACGAGGGTCGAGGGGGCCGGGACGTCCTGGTGGAGGTGCTGGTAGAGCACCTGGGCCGGGGTGCCGCCGGCGTGCGGCTTGGAGCCGGTCAGCATCTCGTACAGCACCACGCCGCAGGCGTAGACGTCCGCGCGGGCGTCGGCGGTGCCGTGCTCGATCTGCTCGGGCGCCAGGTAGGAGACGGTGCCCAGCACCGAGCCGGTGGAGGCGGACGTCTGGGAGCCCACGGCCCGCACCAGGCCGAAGTCGGCCACCTTGACCCGCCCGTCGTCCCCTATCAGGACGTTCTCCGGCTTCACGTCGCGGTGCACCAGGCCGGCCAGATGGGCGGCGCCCAGCGCGGCGAGCACGGGCTCCAGGACGTCCAGCGCGGCGCGCGGCCGGAGCGCCCCGCGCTCGCGCAGCACGTCGCGCAGCGTGCAGCCCTGGACGTACTCCATGGCGAGGTAGACGTAGCCGCCGTCCTCGCCCTGGTCGAAGACCCCCACCACGTTCGGGTGGGACAGACGGGCCGCGGACTTGGCCTCCCGGATGAACCGGTCGACGAACGAGGCGTCGGCCGCGAGGGAGGGGTGCATCACCTTCAGGGCGAGCTCCCGGTCCAGCCGGGTGTCCATCGCCCGGTAGACCGTGGCCATGCCGCCGACGGCGATCCGCGCCTCCACGCGGTACCGGCCGTCGAGCACGTGCCCGATCAACGGGTCCCGAAGGGTCGTGTCCACGGCGCAGAGTCTACGAGCCGCCGCCCGCACGGCCGACCGCACCGGCGCAGGCGCACCGGAGTGCGGCACAACGGTGACGAAACCGCCGCCGCCCCGCGACGTCGGGAGGGGAACCGCGGCCGGCCGTCCGCGGGCGGCCGGCCCGGAACCCGCTCACCCGAAGGCCGGCCGCTCCGGGTCGAGGTCCGCCATCCCCTCCACCGGCGAGGAGGCCAGCGCGAAGTGGCGGCGCGGGATCCGGCCCGCCCGGTACGCCAGCCGCCCCGCCTCCACCGCGTGCCGCATCGCCTCCGCCATCAGCACCGGCTCCTGGGCGCGGGTGACGGCGGAGGCGAGCATCACCGCCGCGCAGCCCAGCTCCATGGCGAGGGCGGCGTCCGAGGCGGTGCCCGCGCCCGCGTCCAGGATGACCGGGACGGACGCCCGCTCGGTGATCAGCCGGAAGTTGTGCGGGTTGCGGATGCCCAGGCCCGAGCCGATGGGCGAGCCCAGCGGCATGATCGCCGCGCAGCCCACGTCCTCCAGCCGCCGTGCCAGCACCGGATCGTCGTTGGTGTACGGCAGGACGGTGAAGCCGTCGTCGACCAGCGTCTCGGCGGCCTCCAGCAGTTCCACCGGGTCGGGCAGCAGGGTGCGCTCGTCGGCGACGACCTCCAGCTTGATCCAGTCGGTGCCCAGCGCCTCGCGGGCCAGCCGGGCGGTGAGCACGGCCTCCCCGGCGGTGAAGCAGCCGGCGGTGTTGGGCAGCACGCGGATGCCGTTGCGCTTCAGCACCGACAGCACCGAGCCGGAGACGGTCGGGTCCAGGCGCCGCATGGCCACGGTGGTCAGCTCGGTGCCCGAGGCCAGCAGCGCCCGCTCCAGCACCTCCAGGCTGGGCGCGCCGCCCGTGCCCATGATGAGGCGGGAGGTGAAGGCGGTGCCGCCGATGGTG
The DNA here is from genome assembly GCF_022015835.1 of Streptomyces sp. ICN903. Taxonomy (NCBI): domain Bacteria; kingdom Bacillati; phylum Actinomycetota; class Actinomycetes; order Kitasatosporales; family Streptomycetaceae; genus Streptomyces; species Streptomyces sp. ICN903. Next base: position 7,468 of record NZ_JAKMAY010000157.1, read on the forward strand.
AGGGTGTCGTCAGCCATGGCCGCCGTCAGCCCCCCTGCACCGCGGTCAGGACCTCGACCCGGTCGCCGTCGCCCAGCTGCGTCGCCGGCCACTGCCCGCGCGGCACGACGGTCTCGTTGACGGCCGCGGCGACGCCGGCCGTGGCGGTGGTCAGGGACGCCACGACCGCGTCGAGGGCGAGACCGGCCGCGATCTCGCGCGGCTCGCCGTTGACATGGACGGTGACGGTTGCGGCGGTACGGGCCGTGCCGGTGTTCACAGAGGACTCTCCTGAAGCGTGCGGTCGAAGCGCCGGGGGGTGAACGGGCGTGCCTCCTCGGGGAGTTCGCCGGTGGTCAGGGCCTGGGCCAGGGCGTCGCCGGTGACCGGGGCGAGCAGCACCCCGTTGCGGTGGTGGCCGGTGGCCAGGTGCAGGCCGGGCAGGGCGGTCGGGCCGAGCAGCGGGGCGTTGTCGGGGGAGCCGGGGCGCAGGCCCGCGCGGGTCTCCACCAGCGGCAGCTCGGTGATGCCGGGCACCAGCTCGTGCGCGTCGCGCAGCAGCTCGTAGACGCCGCCGGCCGTCACGGTGGTGTCCCAGCCCTGCTCCTCGCTGGTCGCGCCCAGCACCAGCTCGCCGTCGGCCCGCGGCACCAGGTAGACATGGCCGCCGCGCACCAGGGCCCGCACGGTGCGCGAGAGGAACGGGGCGTACGCGCCGGGGATCCGCAGCCGCAGGATCTGGCCCTTGACCGGGCGCACCGGCGGCAGGACCTCCTCGGGCACCCCCGCCAGCCGGCCGCTGTCGCTGCCGGCCGCCAGCACCACCAGGTCGGCCCCGACCGCGGTGCCGTCGGCCAGCCGCGCCCCGGCCGCCCGGTCGCCGGACAGGGACAGCCGCCCGGCCCGCTGCCGCACGAAGCGGACCCCGGCCCGCTCGCAGGCGGCCAGCAGGGCGGCCGTCAGCCGGCGCGGATCGGTCTGGTGGTCGCCGTCCACGCGCAGCCCGCCGCGCACCCCGGGGGCGAGCATCGGCTCCAGGCGGCGGCACTCGCGGCCGGTCAGCCATGCCGACTCCAGCCCGCAGCGCCGGTGCAGCGCGTGCAGTTCCCGCAGATGGGCCCGGTCGTCGGCGTCCAGCGCGACGGCCAGTGTGCCGCAGGCGCGGTAGCCGGTCCCCAGGCCCGAGGCCTCCTCCAGCTCGGCCGTGAAGTCCGGATAGCGGCGCGCCGAGGCCAGGTTGAGGGCGAGCAGGGACTCCTCGCCGTAGTGCAGTTCGGTGACGGCCGCCAGCATCCCGGCCGCCACCTCGGCGGCGCCGCCGCCCGGCGCCGGGTCGACGACCGTGACCCGCGCCCCCCGTTGCGCGGTCCGCCAGGCCGTGACCAGCCCGATGACGCCACCGCCGATGATCAGCACGTGCATGGGTGCGGTGCTCCTCCCTTCGCCGGAATGACCCGGATCAGGTTCGTACGGTCGGAGGCCGCGCAAGCCTCCCTCTCAGCCCGGTGCGCCGGGCTCCCGCGCTTGGTCGTTCGCCGGTTCGCCCCGGGGGCCTTCCCGTCCCCCGGACGCCGACCACCCTATCCGCGCGCCCGCCGGGGCTGAAGGGGAGCCGGGGCCCGGCTCCCCTTCAGCCCCGGCGGCTGTGGCGGGGCTCTCACCGGACCCCGCCGCCGGGCCGCCCGCCGGCCCGCCCCGACCTCCTACAGTGATCGCGTGAGCGTGCGAACCGAGCAGCAGAGCAGGCAGCGGGTCCTCGTCGTCGGCGCCGGGATGGCCGGGGTGCAGACCGCCGTACAGCTGCGTGAGCAGGGCTGGCCGGGGCGGATCGCCCTGGTCGGCGAGGAGCCCCACCGGCCGTACGACCGGCCGCCGCTGTCCAAGGCCGTGCTGCTGGGCAGGGCGGCCGGATCCGCCTTCGACATCGACTTCCGGGCCCTGGAGGTGGACCTGCGCCTGGGCACGGCCGCCACCGGGCTGCGCACCGGCGACCGGGAGGCGGACACCACCGCCGGCCCGCTGCCCTACGACCATCTGGTCCTCGCCACCGGCGCCGAGCCGGTCCCCCTGCCCGGCGCCGAGGGCGTCCCCGGGGTGTACCTGCTGCGCACCCTCGACGACGCCGAGCGGCTGCGGCCGGTGCTCGCCGGGCGCCGGGAGGTGGTGGTCGTCGGGGCGGGCTGGATCGGCGCGGAGTTCGCCACCGCGGCCCGCGAGGCCGGCTGCCGGGTGACGGTGGTGGAGGCCGCGGACCAGCCGCTGGCCGGGGCGCTGCCGCCGTCCGTCGCGGCCCGGATGCGCGCCTGGTACGAGGAGGCGGGCGCCGAACTGCGCACCGGGTGCGCCGTCACCGGCGTCGCCGCGGCCGGCACGCCGGACGACCCGGTGTGCGAGGTGGAGCTGTCCGACGGCTCGGTGCTGACCGCGGGCGCGGTCGTCACCGGGATCGGCGCGCGCCCGGCCACCGGCTGGCTGGCGGGCTCCGGCGTGGCGCTGGGCGAGGACGGCTCGGTCCTGGCCGACGAGTACCTGCGCGCCTCCGCCCCCGGCGTCCACGCCGTGGGGGACTGCGCCTCCTACCCGTCGGCCCGCTACGGCCGCCGTCTGCTGGTCCACCACTGGGACAACGCGCTCCAGGGGCCGCGCACGGTCGCCTCGGGCCTGGTCGCCGGAGAGGCCGAGACGCCGGTGTACGACCCGGTGCCGTACTTCTGGTCCGAGCAGTTCGGCCGCTTCGTCCAGTACGCGGGCCACCACACCGGCGACGACGGGATGCTGTGGCGCGGCGATCCGGCGGACGCGGCCTGGTCTGTGTGCTGGCTGCGCGACGGTGTGCTGCGCGCCCTGCTGGCCGTGGGCCGCCCACGTGACCTGACCCAGGGGCGGAAGCTGATCGAGCGCGGCGCGGCCCTGGATCCGCTGCGGGCCGCCGACCCGTCCGTCCCCCTGAAGAGCGCGGCCCGCTAGTGACTGTCGGTGGCAGATGGCAGGCTGGTTCCCGTGAACGAGATTGACGCGAAGACCGATGCTCTCGTCCCGGCCTGGCTCACCCTCCCCGATGTCGCCGACAGGCTCGGCGTCGAGGTGACGCGTGTGCGGCAGCTGGTCAAGGAGGGCCAGCTCATCGCGGTGCGCCGCGGTGAGAACCGGGTGCTCCAGGTGCCCGCCGACTTCATCGGCGAGGGCCGGGTGGTGAAGGGCCTGACCGGGACCATCACGCTGCTCAAGGACGACGGCTTCAGTGACGAGGAGATGCTGGAGTGGCTGTTCACGCCCGATGACACCCTGCCCGGCACCCCGGCGCAGGCCCTGCGGGAGAATCGCGGCACCGAGGTGAAGCGGCGCGCCCAGGCGCTGGCCGTCTGAGCGGCGCGCTCACCGCGGACGACCCGGCCCGGTGGGGCCGGGCGCAGCCAACCGTACGACCGATCACCGGCGTGCGGGCCCCGGCGCCCACCAGGGCGCCGGGGCCCGCACGCCTCGTCCCGGGGGGATTCCCGCATGGCAGCGACCGCACGCGAGCGGCTCGGCGACGCCCGTCTGTACCTGTGCACGGACGCGCGCAGGGAGCGCGGCGACCTGGCGGAGTTCCTGGACGCCGTGCTCTCCTCGGGCGTCGACATCGTGCAGCTGCGCGACAAGTCCCTGGAGGCCGCCGAGGAACTGGAGCATCTGGCCGTCCTCGCCGACGCCTGCCGCCGCCACGGGAAGCTGATGGCGGTCAACGACCGGGCGGACGTCGCCCACGCCGCCGGCCCGGACGTGCTGCACCTGGGCCAGGGCGACCTGCCGGTGCCGGCCGCCCGCGCGATCCTGGGCGACGGCGTCCTGATCGGCCGCTCCACCCACACCGAGGCCGAGGTGGACGCGGCGCTGGCCGAGCCGGGCGTGGACTACTTCTGCACCGGCCCCTGCTGGCCCACCCCCACCAAGCCCGGCCGTCCCGCCCCGGGGCTCTCCCTGGTGCGGTACGCCGCGCGGCTGCGGCCCGGGCGGCCCTGGTTCGCCATCGGCGGGATCGACGCCGCCAACCTGGAGCAGGTGCTGGAGGCCGGGGCGCGGCGGGTCGTGGTGGTCCGCGCGATCACCGAGGCGAAGGACCCGGGGGCCGCCGCCGCGGACCTCGCCGCGCGCCTGCGGTCGGTCTGAGGCGGCCCGGCCCCGGGCGGGTGTCCACCCACTGGACGGCAAGCGGGCCAAACGGTCATATCGCCCCGGTGATGCGGTGTGCGGCCGGGGTGCCGGTTAGCCTGCCGACATGGCCCTCGGTACCCCTTCCACCAGGACGGATCGCGCGCACACCGTCCGCGAGCTGCTCGCTTCCGGTGAGCGCTCGTACTCCTTCGAGTTCTACGCGCCCAAGACGGAGAAGGGCGAGCGCACCCTCTGGAACGCCATCCGCCGCGTCGAGGCCGTCGCCCCCACCTTCGTGTCGGTGACCTACGGCGCCGGAGGCTCCTCCCGGGAGGGCACCGTGCGCGCCACCGAGCGGATCGCCACCGAGACGACCCTCACCCCCGTCGCCCACCTCACCGCGGTGGACCACTCGGTGGCCGAGCTGCGCAACGTCATCGGCCAGTACGCGGACGCCGGAATCCGCAACATGTTCGCCGTCCGCGGCGACCCGCCCGGCGACCCCACCGGCGAGTGGGTACCGCATCCGCAGGGCATCACCTACGCCGCCGAGCTCGTCCGGCTCATCAAGGAGTCGGGGGACTTCTGCGTCGGGGTGGCCGCCTTCCCCGAGATGCACCCGCGCTCGGCGGACTGGGACAGCGACATCCGCCACTTCGTGGCCAAGTGCAGGGCCGGCGCCGACTACGCCATCACGCAGATGTTCTTCTACGCCGACGACTACCTGCGGCTGCGCGACAAGGTGGCCGCGGCGGGTTGCGACGTCCCGATCATTCCGGAGATCATGCCCGTCACGAGCGTGCGGCAGATCGAGCGGTTCGCGAAGCTGAGCAACGCGACCTTCCCCCCGGACCTGGCCGAACGCATCCTCGCTGTGGAGCACGATCCGGCCGCTGTACGCTCGTTGGGAATCGAGTACGCCACGGAGCTGTGCGCGAGGCTGATGTCCGAGGACGTCCCCGGACTCCACTTCATCACCCTCAACCACTCCACGGCGACGCTGGAGATCTACGAGAATCTGGGCCTGCACCGGCGGGGCTAGAAGACGGGGTGGGAGGACGTACATGGGGTGGACGCTCCTCTACATCGCGTTCGGCATCGTCGCGGTCTGGCTGCTGGCCGAGGTGCTGCTGCAGTACAAGGCGAGGCTGCGCTGGCGGCTGCTGGCCTTCGGCGGGTTCGCCATGGTGGTCCTCGGGGTGGTGGCGATCTCCTCGGTGCCGCTGTCCCTGACGGTCATCGCGCTCGGCGGAGCGGCCTTCACGGTCGGCCAGACCTTCGTCACCCTCTCCTACCGGCGCGGCTTCACCGCCGGCTGGGCGCTGGACGGCATGCCCGGCACCAGCAGGCGCCGCCGCGAGGTGCGCCCCATGCCGCCCCAGGACGCCGACCCGCACCTGGAGGTCTCCGGGCTGGAGGTCCACGAGCCGGAGCCCCCCGCGTACAGCCCGGAGCCGCTGCCCGACGACACCGGCGGCTACGGCGTCTACGAGCGGGGCGCCGCCCCCGGGCAGCCGGAGGAGCGGTACGGCGAGCAGGGCCGGTACGACGGGCAGGAGCGGTACGAGGAGCAGGAGCGGTACGAGGAGCAGGAGCGGTACGAGGAGCAGGGGCAGCACCCCGCCCACTCCGTCCCGTACACCACCGGTGACTACACCGGCTACCCCGGCTACGACCAGGGCGGCCAGTACGCCGGATCGTACGACTACGGCTACGGCGCGGGAGACGGGCAGCAGCAGTACGCCGCCCACTCCGACCCGTACGCCGACGCCTCCGGCCCGCCCGCCCACGACCCGTACGGCGGCCAGGGCGGCCGGG
>NZ_JAKMAY010000158.1:0-13363 GCF_022015835.1 Streptomyces sp. ICN903
CCGCGGGGCACGGGCTAAGGTCGGCCCCATGACGAAATGGGAATACGCGACCGTACCGCTGCTCGTGCACGCCACCAAGCAGATCCTGGACACCTGGGGCGAGGACGGCTGGGAGCTGGTCCAGGTGGTGCCCGGCCCGAACAACCCGGAGCAGCTCGTGGCGTACCTGAAGCGGGAGAAGCGGTGAGCGAGGCGCGCGGCTCGGTCGAGTCCAGGCTCGCGGAGCTCGGGCTGACCCTGCCGGAGGTGGTGGCGCCGTTGGCGTCGTACGTCCCGGCGGTGCTCTCCGGCTCCTACGTGTACACCGCGGGCCAGCTGCCGATGGTCGACGGCGCGCTGCCGGTGACCGGCAAGGTCGGCGCCGAGGTGACGCCGGAGGAGGCCAGGGACCTGGCCCGGATCTGCGCGCTGAACGCCCTGGCGGCCGTGAAGTCGGTCGCCGGCGACCTGGACCGGATCGCCCGGGTCGTCAAGGTGGTCGGCTTCGTCGCCTCCGCCCCGGACTTCACCGGCCAGCCCGGTGTGGTCAACGGCGCCAGCGAGCTGCTGGGCGAGGTGCTGGGCGACAAGGGCGTGCACGCGCGCAGCGCGGTGGGCGTCGCGGTGCTGCCGGTCGACGCGCCGGTCGAGGTCGAGATCCAGGTCGAGCTGGCGCACTGAGCCACCGGGCGGCGGACCCGCACCGATCCGCCCGGCGCGGACGGATCCGCCCGGCGCGGACGGATGCGGACGGACGCGGACGGGTACGGGCCGCCGTCGTTCGCGGGCCGCGGTGTTCGTGGTGTTCGCGGTGTTCGAGGCCCGCACTCGAACATCGCGGCCCGCGGCCGTACGATCCGGCCATGCCGTCAACGCCGCCGTCATCCACGTCCCCCACGCCCCCGCGCGACGGGCAGTGGTACCCGCCCGAGTGGCCCGAGCGCATCCGAGCCCTGGCCGAGGGGCGGCTCACGCCCGTGCCCCCGCGCCGGGCGGCGACCGTGATGCTGCTGCGGGACGCCGAGGGCGGTCCGGCCGTCCACATGCTGCGCCGGCGCACCTCCATGGCCTTCGCCGCGGGCGCGTACGCCTACCCCGGCGGCGGCGTGGACCCCCGCGACGAGGGCGCGGTCGCCTGGGCGGGCCCGGCGCGCGAGGAGTGGGCGCGGCGGCTCGGAGTGGAGGAGGCGGTCGCGCAGGCCGTCGTGTGCGCCGCCGTGCGCGAGACCTTCGAGGAGGCGGGCGTCCTGCTGGCCGGCCCGGATCCGGACACGGTCGTCGCCGACACCACCGGCGAGGACTGGGAGGCGGACCGCACCGCCCTGGTAGCCCGCGAGCTGTCCTTCGCCGACTTCCTCGCCCGCCGCGAGCTGGTCCTGCGCAGCGACCTGCTGGGCGCCTGGGCACGCTGGATCACCCCGGAGTTCGAGGCGCGGCGCTACGACACCTGGTTCTTCGTCGCCGCCCTGCCGAGGGGGCAGCGCACCCGCGACGTCTCCGGCGAGGCCGACCGCACGGTGTGGATCCGCCCGGCGGACGCGGCCGCCGCATACGACCGGGGCGAGCTGACGATGATGCCCCCGACGATCGCCACCCTGCGGCAGCTCGTGCCGTACGCAGGCGCCGCCGCGGCGCTGGAGGCCTCCGGGGAGCGGGACCTGACGCCCGTACTGGCCCGGGCGAGCCTGGAGGACGACGGATCCGGCGGGCAGCGGGTGGTGCTGAGCTGGCCGGGGCACGAGGAGTTCACCAAGCACGTGCCGGCGGCCCGGCGGACGGCGGGGGGTGCGCCGTGACCGACGCCTTCGCCCTGCCCGGGCAGCCGCGCGGCGGCGCCATCGACGGCACGGGAACCGCCCGCGCGGTGTGCGTGCTCGCGCCGAACCCCTCGCCGATGACGCTGGACGGCACCAACACCTGGATCGTCGCCGAGCCGGACTCGCCGCTGGCGGTCGTCGTCGACCCCGGCCCGCTGGACGAGGGGCACCTGCGCCAGGTGATCGACACCGTCGAGCGGTCGGGCCGGCGGGTGGGGCTGACGCTGCTCACCCACGGCCACTGGGACCACGCCGAGGGAGCCGCCCGCTTCGCCGAGCTGACGGGGACGGCCGTACGCGCCCTCGACCCGGCGCTGCGGCTGGGGGAGGAGGGCCTGGCGGCCGGGGACGTGGTGACCACGGGCGGCCTGGAGCTGCGGGTGGTGCCCACGCCCGGACACACCTCGGACTCGCTCAGCTTCCACCTGCCCGCCGACGGCGCGGTGCTGACCGGCGACACCGTCCTGGGGCGCGGCACGACGATGGTGGCCCACCCCGACGGACGGCTGGGCGAGTACCTGGACTCCCTGCGGCGGCTGCGCTCGCTGACCGTGGACGACGGTGTGCACACGGTGCTGCCGGGGCACGGGCCGGTGCTGGACGACGCACAGGGGGCCGTCGAGTACTACCTGGCGCACCGGGCGAGCCGTCTGGCGCAGGTGGAGACGGCCGTGGAGGCGGGCCACCGGACGCCGGGGGAGGTCGTGGCGCACGTCTACGCGGACGTGGACCGTTCGCTGTGGCCCGCCGCCGAGCTGTCGGTGCGGGCGCAGCTGGAGTACCTGGAGGAGCACGGCCTGGTGTGACGGGCCGTGCCTCCGGGCCGTGTTCCCCGGGTTCTCCCGTGTTCCGAAGGTCCCGGGGTCCGCGGGGACTCCGGGTTCTCCCGGGGAGGGAACGGGGCTCAGCGCGAGCGCTTCGCCAGCCGCTCCACGTCCAGCAGGATGACCGCGCGGGCCTCCAGCCGCAGCCAGCCGCGGCTGGCGAAGTCGGCCAGCGCCTTGTTGACGGTCTCGCGGGACGCGCCGACGAGCTGGGCCAGCTCCTCCTGGGTGAGGTCGTGCACCACGTGGATGCCCTCCTCGGACTGCACGCCGAAGCGGCGCGACAGGTCCAGCAGTGCCTTGGCGACACGGCCGGGCACATCGGAGAAGACCAGGTCGGACATCGAGTCGTTGGTGCGGCGCAGGCGCCGGGCGACGGCGCGCAGCAGCGCGGTGGCGACCTCGGGGCGGGCGTTCAGCCAGGGCTGGAGGTCGCCGTGGCCCAGGCCGAAGAGCTTGACCTCGGTCAGTGCCGTAGCCGTGGCCGTACGGGGGCCCGGGTCGAACAGGGACAGCTCGCCGATCAGCTCGCCGGGGCCGAGGACGGCCAACATGTTCTCCCGGCCGTCCGGGGAGGTGCGGTGGAGCTTGACCTTGCCCTCGATCACGACGTAGAGCCGGTCCCCGGGGTCGCCCTCGTGGAACAGGGCCTCACCCCGCGCGAGCGTCGTCTCCGTCATGGAGGCACGCAGCTCGGCAGCCTGCTCGTCGTCAAGCGCCGCGAAGAGCGGGGCGCGCCGCAGAACGTCGTCCACGAGTTCTCTCCTTGTCCACGTGCCCACGGGTCTGTCGCCCCCATGATGCCGGACGGTGAAACAGTGCGATCAGTCACAAGTTTGACGCACCCGGCGTCCGGCGCGTGCGCCAGGGGTCCGATTGGACCCCGAATCGGCGGTGAGCGGGGCGGATGTCGGCGCTCCCCCGTACGCTGGCCGGGTGTCCAACACGCCGGTGAGACCGGACGGAAAGGGGGCGTACGGGTGACGGTGTCCCGCGACCCATCCCAGGATTCCGCCGTGGGCGAACAAGTGTCCGCCGAACGGGTAACGCAGGCGAAGCCGCCGAGAACGGCCGGGGGAGGGAAGAGGAAGGCGGGAAGCAAGCCGGAGACGCGGCTGGCCATGGTCCGCCGTGCCCGGCGCATCAACCGCGAGCTGGCCGAGGTGTACTACTACGCCCATCCCGAGCTGGACTTCGACAACCCCTTCCAGCTGCTGGTCGCCACCGTCCTCTCCGCCCAGACCACCGATCTGCGGGTCAACCAGACCACCCCCGCCCTCTTCGCCGCCTATCCCACGCCGGAGGAGATGGCCGCGGCCGACCCCGAACGGCTGGAGGAGTTGATCCGGCCCACCGGTTTCTTCCGCAACAAGGCCAAATCGCTGCTGGGCCTCTCCGCGGCGCTGCGCGACCGTTTCGGCGGCGAGGTGCCGGACAGTCTCGAGGACATGGTCTCCCTGCCCGGCGTCGGCCGTAAGACGGCACACGTGGTGCTGGGGAACGCCTTCGGCAGGCCGGGCCTGACGGTGGACACCCACTTCGGACGGCTGGTGCGCCGCTGGCGGCTGACGGAGCAGACCGACCCGGAGAAGGTCGAGGCCGAGATCGCCGGGATCATCCCCAGGAGCGAGTGGACGATGTTCTCGCACCGGGTCGTCTTCCACGGCCGCCGCATCTGCCACTCCCGCAAGCCCGCCTGCGGCGCCTGCCCGATCACGCATCTGTGCCCCTCCTACGGTGAGGGCGAGACTGACCCGGAGAAGGCGAAGAAGCTGCTGAAGTACGAGATGGGGGGCCTGCCCGGCCAGCGGCTCAAGCCCCCCGCGGACTACCCCGGGCAGCCGGCGCCGCCGCTGGGCGCCTGAGCGGAGCGCGGATGAGAGAGGCACAGGAGAAGCACCGCGGTTCCGTCGCCGGTCCGGCCGCCGACCCGGTGGTCGTCACCGACCGGGGGCTGCCGGACTGGCTGCGCCCGGTGGCCGACGTGGCGTCGACGGTGCGGGCGCGGCAGCTCAGCCGCTTCCTGCCGCCCAGCGACGGGGGCGGACGGCAGTCCGCGGTCCTGGTGCTCTTCGGGGAGGGCGCCGGGAGCGTCGGCGGTGGAGCGGGGGCCGGGCCGGAGCTGCTGCTGATGGAGCGGTCCTCCAGCCTCCGCTCGCACGCCGGGCAGCCGTCCTTCCCCGGCGGCGCCCTCGACCCGGAGGACGGCGATCCCGAGGGCGACGGACCGCTGCGCGCCGCGCTGCGGGAAGCGGAGGAGGAGACCGGTCTCGACCCGTCCGGGGTGCAGGTCTTCGGGAGGCTGCCGCGCGTCTACATCCCGGTGAGCGGGTTCGTCGTCACGCCCGTACTGGGGTGGTGGAGGGAGCCGAGCCCGGTGGCGCCTGTGGACCCGGCCGAGACGGCCCGGGTCTTCACCGTGCCCGTGGCCGATCTCGCCGACCCGGCGAACCGTGCCACGGCCAGACACCCCAGCGGCTACCGCGGTCCGTGCTTCCTCGTCAGCGACGCGCTGGTGTGGGGCTTCACCGCCGGGATCATCGACCGGATCCTGCACTTCGCCGGATGGGAGCGGCCGTGGGACACCGACCGCAGCGTCCCCCTCGACTGGCACGCATGAGACGGTGGGCGACGTGAACGTGCTGGACGTACTGCTGCTGCTCTCCGCCGTCTGGTTCGCGGTCGTGGGCTACCGCCAGGGTTTCGTGGTCGGTGTGCTGTCGGTCGCCGGTTTCCTCGGGGGCGGGCTCGCCGCGGTTTATCTGCTGCCGGTCGTCTGGAACGAGTTCACCGACGGCGCGTCGCCGGGGACGGCGGGTGCGATCGCGGCGGTGGCGGTGGTGATCGTGTGCGCCTCGGTCGGCCAGGCGTTCACCACCCATCTGGGCAACCGGCTGCGCCGGCACATCACCTGGTCGCCGGCCCGGGCGCTGGACGCCTCCGGCGGCGCCCTGGTGAACGTCGTGGCCATGCTGCTGGTCGCCTGGCTGATCGGCTCGCTGCTGGCCTCCACGGCCGTGCCCGTCGTCGCTCGTGAGGTACGCGGCTCCGCGGTGCTGCACGGGGTCTCCCGGGCGCTGCCGGACAGCGCCGACACCTGGTTCACCGACTTCACCTCGGTGCTCGCGCGGAACGGCTTCCCGCAGGTCTTCTCGCCGTTCGCCAACGAGCCGATCACCTCGGTGGAGCCGCCGGATCCTGCCCTGGCGCGCAGTCCGGCCGTAGCCCGCGCCAAGCGTTCCATCGTCAAGGTCCTGGGCACCGCGCAGAGCTGCGGCAAGGTGCTGGAGGGCACCGGCTTCGTCTTCGACCGCGGCCGGGTGATGACCAACGCGCACGTGGTCGGCGGCGTCGACGAGCCGACCGTACAGATCGGCGGCGAGGGCAGGCTGTACGACGCCACGGTCGTCCTCTACGACTGGGAGCGCGACATCGCCGTGCTCGACGTGCCGTCACTCCAGGCGCCGGCGCTGCGGTTCGTGGAGGACGACGCGGAGACCGGCGACGACGCGATCGTCGCGGGCTTCCCGGAGAACGGCGGGTTCGACGTCCGCTCCGCGCGGGTACGCGGCCGTATCCAGGCGACCGGCCCGGACATCTACCACCGGGGCACGGTGCGCCGCGACGTCTACTCCCTGCACGCCATGGTCCGGCAGGGCAACTCCGGCGGGCCGCTGCTGACCCCCGACGGCAGGGTCTACGGCGTCATCTTCGCCAAGTCCCTGGAGGACGAGAGCACCGGCTACGCGCTCACCAACGACGAGATCCGCCAGGACATCCTGCAGGGACGGGCGTCCCGGGGTCCGGTGGACAGCCAGGGGTGCGCGATGTGAGGACCGTTGTCCGGCCCCCGGTTCCGCCGGTCCGGTTCCGCCGGTCCGGTTCCGCCGGTCCGGTTCCGCCGGTCCGGCACCCGGTTCCGCCGCCCGCCACGGCTTGGGCGGCCGGCCGACAGGGGACCGGGGGAAGGACCGACCGGAGAAGGACCGGGCGGCGCGGCGGATGCGCGGCGGGCGGCGTCAGCCGCGCGTATGGCGCAGCCGCGCGCCTACCCAGCGGGCACGGCGGCGCAGGATGTGAGGGATGCCGAGCTGGGGATCGCGGAGATCGCCGAGATCGCGGTGGTCCCGCGCGGAGCGCGGGGGCGAGCCCTGCGCGCTGCTCTGTTCCCGGATGTCGCGTGACACGTCACGGTAGTCGTGCGTCCAACCCATACTCCGGACTCTGCCCGTGCCTCAAGGTCGGTAACCGCCCAATGGTCCGTCAATTGGCCTATGCGGGCGTCACGTGCTCTTATCATCGGTCCGGTTCCGGGTCTCGGCCAGTCGACGAGCTCGCTTGTGAACGCCTTCGGACCCTCCTCGTGAGGGCTGTGTCTTTCCGGGGGCGCCCCCGGCCCCCCGGCCCCCCCGGCCGGTGTGGCCGGGGGCGTCGCTAGCGGTCCGGTTCGGGGTCCTTCAGCCAGTCGACGAGTTCGCTTGTGAACGCCTTCGGATCCTCCTCGTGGGGGAAGTGGCCCAGCCCGTCGAACAGCCGCCAGCGGTACGGTGCCTCCACGTACTCGCCCGAGCCCGCCGCGCTGCGGGTGCGCATCACCGGGTCGAGCGAGCCGTGCAGGTGGAGGGTGGGGACACGGACCGGCCGCTTCATACGGCGGTTGAACTGGAACCCGTCCAGGCGTGCCAGCGAGCGGACCATCCACCGGTACGGCTCGATCGAGCAGTGCGCGGTGGAGGGGACGCACATCGCCCGCCGGTAGACCTCGACCGCGTCGTCCTCCGGCGGCCGGGGCCCGGACCACTCCCGCAGCAGGCGGCCGACCAGCGCTCCGTCGTCCGCCACCAGACGCCGCTCGGGAACCCAGGGACTCTGGAAGCCCCAGATGTACGCCCCGGCCGCCGTCTGCCGCAGGTCGCCGAGCATGGCCGCGCGCCAGCGGCGCGGGTGCGGCATCGAGGCCACGGCCAGGCGCCGGACCAGCTTCGGGCGCATCACCGCCGCCGTCCACGCCAGGTAACCGCCCAGGTCATGACCGACGAGGGCGGCGTCGGGCTCGCCCAGGGAGCGGATCACGCCGGTGACGTCGAGCGCGAGGTTGGCCGGGTCGTAGCCGCGGGGGGTGCGGTCGCTGCCGCCCACGCCCCTCAGGTCCATCGCGACCGCGCGGTAGCCCGCCTCGGCGAGGGCGGGCAACTGGTGCCGCCAGGCCCACCAGAACTGCGGAAAACCGTGCAGCAGCATCACCAGCGGGCCCTCGCCCATCTCGGCGATGTGGAAGCGCGCACCGTTGGCGGCGACGTCCCTGTGCGTCCAGGGGCCGTCCATCCGGATGACGGAGGAGGGGGTGCCGGAGTGGTTCACGCCTGCCGCGCCTGCCGTGCCTGCCGTGTCCGCCGTGCCTGTCGTGTCTGCCGTCTCGCTCATCTCTGCCGTGCCTGCCGTGCCTGCTGTGTCCGCCGTGCCCGTGTCGCCCGCGCCGTCCGTACTGTCCGTCATGCGGAAGAGCGTGTCACGTGCTCGACGGCCATGGGCTCCGCCTCGACGGACTTGGGCTCCCGCCGCGCGCCCGGAACGGCTCGGGGGTGAGGCTTGACGCCCGACAGCACGGCCGCCGACTGCTTGGCCGAGGCGATCGAGCGCTCGGGCGGCTTGATCTTGGACAGCTTGGCCTTGGCCAGCAGCAGGAGTACGAGAGCGAGCAGCAGGTACACGCCTCCCACGATGGTGAACGACCAGGCGAGCCCAAGCCCCAGGTTGTGGATGCCGTAGGCGGCGGCGAAGCTGAAGACCGGCAGTGAGAAGAGCGCGAGGATGCCCGCGGCGACGGCCGCGCCGCTGCCGATCGCGCCGCGCTTGACGTCCTGCCGCAGTTCGGCCTTGGCCAGCGCGATCTCCTCGTGGACCAGTGCGGACAGTTCGGTCGTCGCCGAGGCGACCAGCTGACCGATGCTGCGGCCGTCGTCGGCTGGGCTCATCTCATACTCCCTCTCGTCGTGGCGGTCGATGACTCTGCGCCAGGGTCTGCATCATGCCGGACCGCGGTGCCCGCCGTCGCACACGGTGTCGGCGAGCCGCCCGTGCGCGGGCCGCAGCAGCGGACAGGGACGCCCGGCCACCGCGTGTGCGGTGGCCGGGCGCCCCTGTGGAAAGGCCCGGTGCCGGATCAGTCCTCGCTGGAGGCGGCGCCCGGCAGCTTGGACTGGATGAGGGTCATCACCGTGGAGTCGGTCAGGGTGGTGACGTCCCCCAGGTCACGGTTCTCGGCGACGTCGCGCAGCAGCCGGCGCATGATCTTGCCCGAGCGGGTCTTGGGCAGCTCGTCGACCGGCAGGATGCGCTTGGGCTTGGCGATCGGACCGAGGTGCTTGGCCACATGGCCGCGCAGCTCCTCCACCAGTCCCTCGTCCTCGGCGGCGTTGCCGCGCAGGATGACGAAGGCGCAGATGGCCTGGGTGGTCTGGGGATCGGTGGCGCCGACGACCGCTGCCTCGGCGACCTTCGGGTGCGAGACGAGGGCGGACTCGACCTCGGTGGTGGAGATGTTGTGGCCGGAGACCAGCATCACGTCGTCCACCCGGCCCAGCAGCCAGATGTCGCCGTCCTCGTCCTTCTTGGCGCCGTCGCCCGCGAAGTAGCGATCCTGGAAGCGGGACCAGTAGGTGTCCAGGTACCGCTGGTCGTCGCCCCAGATCGTCCGGAGCATCGACGGCCACGGCTCGGTCAGGACGAGGTAGCCGCCGGAGCCGTCGGGTACCTCGTTGGCCTCGTCGTCCACGACCGTGGCGGCGATGCCGGGCAGCGGCACCTGCGCCGAGCCGGGCTTGGCCTCGGTGACGCCCGGCAGCGGGCTGACCATGATGGCGCCGGTCTCGGTCTGCCACCAGGTGTCCACCACCGGGGTGCGGTCGCCGCCGATGTTGTGGCGGTACCAGACCCAGGCCTCGGGGTTGATCGGCTCACCGACCGAGCCCAGCACCCGCAGCGAGGACAGGTCGAACTTCGCCGGGATGTCGTCGCCCCACTTCATGCAGGTGCGGATGGCGGTCGGAGCGGTGTAGAGGATCGTGACCTTGTACTTCTCGACGATCTCCCACCAGCGGCCCTTGTGCGGAGTGTCGGGGGTGCCCTCGTAGATCACCTGGGTGGCGCCGTTGGCCAGCGGACCGTAGACGATGTACGAGTGGCCGGTGACCCAGCCGACGTCGGCGGTGCACCAGTAGACGTCCGTCTCCGGCTTGAGGTCGAAGACGGCGTGGTGGGTGTAGGCCGTCTGGGTGAGGTAGCCGCCGGAGGTATGGAGGATGCCCTTGGGCTTGCCCGTGGTGCCGGAGGTGTAGAGGATGAACAGCGGGTGCTCGGCCTCGAAGGCCTGCGGGGTGTGCTCCTCGGACTGGCGGTCCACCAGTTCGTGCCACCACACGTCCCGGCCCTCGGTCCAGGCCGTCTCCTCGCCGGTGCGGCGGACGACCAGGACGTTGCGCACGTTCTCGGTGCCCGGCTGGGTCAGGGCCTCGTCGACGGCGGGCTTGAGGGCACTGGGCTTGCCGCGCCGGTAGCCGCCGTCGGCGGTGATGACGACGCGGGCGTCGGCGTCCTGGATGCGGGTGGCCAGGGCGTCGGAGGAGAAGCCGCCGAAGACCAGGGAGTGGGGGGCGCCGATGCGGGCGCAGGCCAGCATCGCCACGACTGTCTCGGGGATCATGGGCATGTAGATCGCGACCCGGTCGCCGGTCTGCACACCCAGCTCGATCAGGGCGTTGGCGGCCTTGGAGACCTCACGCTGGAGGTCGGCGTAGGTGATCGCGCGGGTGTCGCCCGGCTCGCCCTCGAAGTGGATGGCGACCCGGTCGCCCAGACCTGCCTCGACATGGCGGTCGACGCAGTTGTGGGCCACGTTGAGCCGGCCGTCCTTGAACCACTTGGCGAAGGGCGGGTTGGACCAGTCCAGGGTCTCGGTCGGCTCGGTCTCCCAGCTCAGTCGGCGGGCCTGCTCGGCCCAGAAGCCCAGCCGGTCCGCTTTCGCCCGTTCGTACGCCTCCGCGGTGACGTTGGCGTTCGCTGCCAGCTCGGCGGGCGGCGCGAACCTCCGTTCCTCCTTGAGCAGGTTGGCCAGGCTTTCGTTGCTCACGACATCTCCCTTTCCCAGGGTGTCTGGTGTGTCCCGCGTCATAGCAGACCAGCCCTTGTCGCCCCCTGACAAGGGTTGTCCGTCAAGTGGTGTAGACCTCTTGCGCTCAGGGGTCGACGCCTGTCGGTGAGCGGCCGACGAGCGGTCGAACGGCTTGCTTCCGCGATCTTCGCCCCGCTGCCGGCCGCCGTTCCCCCACTGCGTGCGGGGCCGCTCAGACGACCGCCGCGCCGGGCCGCACGGGTGTGAAGGCCGGCATCCCACCTCCGTCCCCGTTGCCCGGGTCATCCAGTACGTACGCCTGTGCCTCGCCGACGTGGAAGTACATTCCATGCAGCTCCAGCGAACCCTCGGACAGTCGCCTGGCCACACACGGATGGGCCCGCAGATGGTCGAGCTGCTGCACCACGTTGGCCAGGCAGAGCGCCTCCAGCGCTTCGGCCTCGCGGGGCTCCGCCCCCGGGATGCGGGCGATCCGGGGAACGGCGGCCCGCGGGCCGGGGTGCGGTGGGCCGGGACGCGGCGCGGAGCCGTGCCGTGCCGTCAGCCGTTCCAGACTGGGGCGGCCGTGGGTCAGCCAGCGACCCAGCGGGGTGCCGGGGGAGAGGGCGCCGCCGTCCGCTTCGGAGTCGTGCAGCGCCTGCATCGCGCCGCATCCCGAGTGCCCGCAGACGGTGACCGACTCCACGCGCAGCACCTCGACGGCGTACTCGATCGCCGCCGCCACCGAGTCGTCGCTCGCCTCGGTCCCGGGCGGCGGCACCAGGTTGCCGACGTTGCGCACGGTGAAGAGGTCCCCCGGGCCACTGGAGGTGATCATGCTGGTGACCAGCCGGGAGTCGGCGCAGGTGATGAAGAGCTGCGAGGGCCGCTGCCCCTCCCGTGCCAGCCTGGCCAGCTCCTCGCGGACCAGGGGCGCGGTGGTGCGCTGGAAGTTGCTCAGCCCGCCCAGAAGCTGGCTGCGGACCGGGACTTCACCGGAGCCTTCGCCGGGGTGCGGCCGGGTGCACTGGTGGTTGCGCCAGGGTTTCCAGGGAGTACAGCCGTGCGAGGCGGACGGCTCCTGTACGCAGGGCGCGGAGCGGCCGGTGATCTCCACGCTGCCGCCGTGCGCCGTGTGGGAGGTCTCCCAGTCCCGCAGGGTCTCGTACGCCGCGTGGTCCATGAAGGAGCCGCCCAGCTCCACCACAACCCGGCTCCCCTCGGGCACCTGGCCCAGCGTCCGGCTGAGCCGCGGCACCGCGAGGAACGTGAGCTGACCGCGAACCCGGACCCGGTGGACGCCTCCGGCCCCGTCCGGCCCGCCTCCCCCGACGGTCTCGCAGACGATCCGGGTGTGGGCCAGCCGGTGCAGGGCGAGGGCGACGGCGACCGCGATGCCGATGCCCACCCCCTCCAGCACACCGAGCAGCACCACGCCCGCGGCCGTCGCGACGTACACCAGCACCTCGCGGTGCCGGGTGACGCTGCGGATGTGGACGATCTTGACCATCTGGACGCCGACCACCATCACCAGCGCGGCGAGGGCGGCCAGCGGGATCAGCTCCAGCAGCCCGACCAGCAGCCCGGAGGCGATCAGCACCCAGACCCCGTGCAGGATCGTGGAGTTGCGGCTGACCGCGCCGGCCTGGATGTTCGCCGAGGTGCGCACCGCGACGCCGGTGACCGGCAGCCCGCCCAGGGCGCCGGAGACCATGTTGGCCAGGCCCTGGCCGCGCAGCTCCCGGTCCAGGTCCGCGCGCGGGATCCGTACGCCCGACAGGTGCTCCGGGAGTTTGCGGGCGACGGCCAGCTTGTCGGAGGCCATCGCCGACAGCAGCGACTCCACCCCGGCGACCAGGGTGACGGTCAGCACGGCGGCCAGCAGGCCCAGCACCGGCCCTTCGGGCAGCGAGGGCAGGGCGTGGCTGTGCCAGGACGGCAGGTCCACACGCGGCAGCCGCAGACCGGCGAGGGAGGCCACCGCGGTCGACAGCGCGACCGCGGCCAGTGCGGCGGGGAACACCCGGCGCGTCAGCTCGCCCGCCCTGCCGCGCAGCCGGGGCCACAGCAGGACGACGGCCACGGTGACGGCTCCCACCGTCAGCGCGGCGGGACGCGGGTCGGCGAGCTGCCCGGGCAGGGCGAGCACATTGGCGACGGCGGAACTCTCCGGACTTCCCCCGAGCACGATGTGGAGCTGGGCGAGGGCGATCGTCACACCGATGCCGGCGATCATGCCGTGCACGATCGCCGGGCTGACCATGAGGGCGGAGCGGGCCGTGCGCAGCGCGGACAGGCCGAGCTGTGCGAGGCCGGCGAGGACGGTGATGGCGCATGTGGTGCGCCACCCGTACAGGTGGATCAGCTCGGCGACGATCACCGTCAGGCCCGCCGCCGGGCCGCTGACCTGGAGCGGGGCGCCACCGAACCGTCCGGCGACGATGCCGCCCACGGCCGCGGCCACCAGCCCTGCCTGGAGGGGGGCTCCGGTGGCCAGGGCGATGCCCAGGGAAAGGGGCAGCGCGATGAGGAAGACGGACACGGAGGCCGACAGGTCCGCGGCCCGGACGCCGTCCGGGCCGCTCCCGCGCAGTGAGCGGCGCAGGCGCTCTCCCGGTCGGGGGGAGGAGACG
>NZ_JAKMAY010000159.1:0-13282 GCF_022015835.1 Streptomyces sp. ICN903
GGACTGGGTCGTCATGGCTGGTTCCTCTCGGGGACGGAGGTGGAAACGGGCACGGGTACGGGGCGCAGGGCTTCGGCCAGGCCCGCGGGCCAGACGGCCTCGGGGGTGAAACCGAGGTCGCGGGCGGCCCGTTCGTGGCCGCAGACCCAGGCGGGGCGGGCCAGTTCGCGGACCTTGTCGCGGCAGAGCACCGACGGCCGCCCCCTGATCCGCGCCGCCGCCTCGGCGCACCGGGCGGCGGCGTACGCCACCGGGAGGGGGAGCGGGACGGCGGCCGGCGGGCGGTGGCCGGTCACCGCCGCCACGGCCGCCGCGAGGTCTTCGGCGCGGTGCCCGGCGCCGTCGCCGGCGTGGTAGATCCCGCGGGAGCCCCCACCGGGGCCGACGGTCGCGCCGCGGTCGGCCGCGGCGAGCAGCAGGCGGCACAGGTCGTCGACGTGGATCAGCGAGTAGCGGCGGGGCCCGAAGCCGCACACGGGCAGCACACCGCGGCGCACGGCGGCCAGCAGCGCGGGCAGGAAGTCGGTGTCGCCGGGGCCGTAGACGATCGGCGGGCGCACGACGGTGCCGGGCACGGCACCGGCCACGGCGCGCAGTGCCTCCTCCCCGGCGAGCTTGCTGCGGCCGTACGCCGACACCGGCACGGGCGGGTCGTCCTCGTGGCGCGGCCGGCCGGGCGGGGAGGGCCCGGCGGCGGCCAGGGAGGAGCAGTGGACCAGGCGGGGCGGGCGCGGCAGGGCGGCCAGGGCCTCGCACAGGAGCCGGGTGCCGACGGCGTTGACGGGGGCGTAGCCGTCCGGGTGGACGGCCCTGACGGCGCCGGCCAGGTGGATCACGCGGTCGGCGCCCCAGGCGGCGGCCCGGCGCAGACCGCGGCCGTCCGCGAGGTCGCCGTCCAGCCGCTCCACCGGTGCCGGGAGCCGGGCCCGGGCGGGGGCCCGTACCAGGGCGGCGACGGTGTGGCCCTCGGCCAGCAGCCGGCGCACCAGACGGGTACCGACGAAGCCGGTGGCGCCGGTGACCAGGTATCTCACCGGCGGGCTCCGGGGACGTGAGGGGCGGCGGGCGCGAGGACGGCCGTGGGCAGGGCCGTGGGCGAGGCCGCGGCGGCGGGGCGCGGTCCGCGGCCGTCCGCGAGGTCGCGCCGGTAGAGGCGGTGCCTGCGGTGGAGGACGCCGCCGAAGGCCTGGGCGTAGCGGTTGGCGTCGCGGTTGTCCTCCAGCAGCCAGGAGAACTCGCTCTCGGTGCAGCCCAGGCGGAAGGCCGACCGCTGGGCCTCGGCGAGCAGCGCGGCGGTCAGCCCGCGGGCGCGGTGGGCGGCCCGGACGCCGGTGAGGATCACCCGGGCCCGGTCGATGCGCCGGGCGGCCCGGGCCGTGCGCAGCCACCCCAGGGGCCGTCCCGGAGACTGCCCCAGGGGTGTGTCGCGGGCGGCGCGCAGCGCCTGGTTGGCGTCGGGCAGCCAGAAGGTGAAGGCGACCGGTTCGCCGCCCACCTCGGCGAACCACACCAGCTCCGGCCGTACCAGCGGACGCAGCCGGTCCATCGCGTGGGAGAACTCGCGGCCGGTCATGGGAACGGAGGCGTAGTTGCCGGACCAGGCGTCGGTGTAGATGTCGCGGACGGCGGCCAGGTCCGCCTCCCGGCGGCAGGGGTCCAGGTGCCTCAGCCGTACGTCCGGCGCGTTCGCGGCCCAGCGGGCGGCGCGGGCGACGGCCTCGGGCGGCTCACCGCCCGGCGGCACGGGGACGCGCCAGGACAGCAGGTCCTTGGCCTTGGTCAGCCCGCAGGCGGCGTACAGGGCGGGGTAGTAGGCGGGGTTGTACGGCATCATCACGGTGGGCGGGCCGTCGAAGCCCTCGACGAGGACCCCGCACTCGTCGTGGACGGAGAAGCCCAGCGGGCCGAGCATCGTCTCCAGACCGCGCTCGCGCAGCCAGCCGGCGGCCGCGTCGAAGAGCGCGGAGGCCGCTTCGGGGTCGTCGGCGCACTCGAAGAGGCCGAACAGGCCGCCGCGCGCGTCGTGGAGGGCCTGGTAGCGGGGGTCGACGGCGGCGGCGATCCGCCCGACCGCCCTCCGGCCCCGGCGGGCGAGGAACAGCCCGGCCGTGCCGACCTCGAAGAACGGGTTGCGCCGCCGGTCGATCAGGGCCCGCTGGTCACCCCTGGCGGGCGGCAGCCGGTACGGGTCGCCGCGGTGCAGGGCGCGGGGGAGGGCGGCGAAGGCGGCGGTGTCCGCGCGCCCGCGCACCGGACGGACGGTCAGCGGCGCGGAGGTGGCGGGGAAGGCGCTCGCGGTGCCCACGGAGCGCGCGGGGGCGGCGTTCACGCCACCACCGCCTCGGTGCGCCCCGGTCCGCCCGGCGCGGGCAGGATCCGGCCCAGCCCGCGCCGTACCCGGGCGAAGGCGTCCAGGACGCGGGTGATGTGGTCGTCGGTGTGGATCGCCTGCGGGGTCACCCGGATCAGCGCCCGGTTGCGGGCCACGGCCGGCGCCACCACGGCGTTGGTGAACACCCCTGCGTCCAGCAGCTCCTGCCACACCCGCAGGCACAGCCGCGAGTCGCCCACGTACACCGGCACCACCGGGGTGGTCGAGTCGCCGGTGTCCCAGCCCAGCGACCGCAGCCCGGCGAGCAGCCGCCGGGCGTGGCCGAACACCCGCTGCCGGCGCTCCGGCTCGGACTCGATGATGTCCAGCGAGGCCAGGGCGGCGGCCGCCGAGGGAGGTGGCATCGCGGCCGAGAAGAGGACGGAGCGGGCGCTGTGGCGCAGGTGCTCGACGACGGAGGCGGGCCCGATCAGCATCCCGCCGACGGAGCCGAAGCACTTCGACAGCGTCCCGGTGACCAGGTCCACCTCGCCGGTGAGCCCGAAGTGCTCGGTCACGCCGCGTCCGCCGGCTCCCAGCAGGCCGATGTCGTGGGCGCCGTCCACCACCAGCCGGGCGCCGTGGCGCCGGGCCAGCTCCACCAGGCCCGGCAGCGGGCACAGATCGCCCTCCATGGAGAACATGCCGTCGGTGACGATCAGACGGCCGCGGCCGCGGCCGGGGTCGGAGGCGGACTCGGAGGCGGCCAGCAGACGGCCGAGATGGGCGAGGTCGCGGTGGCGGTAGCGGTGGTGGGCGGCGCCGCCGAGCCGGACGGCGTCCACCAGCGAGGCGTGGTTGGACATGTCGGCGAAGACGGCGTCGCGCTCGTCCAGCAGGGCGGCGAGCGCGAGGTTGGCCTGGAAGCCGGTGGTGGTCACCAGGGCCGCCTCGCCGCCGACGAACGCGGCCAGCCGGCCCTCCAGCTCCTCGTGGAGGGCGAGCGTGCCGTTGAGCACGCGCGAGCCGGAGCAGGAGACGCCGTAGCGGCGCAGCGCGCGGGCGGCGGCCTCGGTCACCCGGGGGTCGGCCGACAGTCCCAGGTAGTCGTTGCATCCGGCCATGACCACCGTGCGGCCGTCGATTCCGACCTCCGCGCCCCGGGAGGAGAGGGGGCGGTAATAGGGCCGGGACGTGCTCTGTGCCGCCAGGCGGTGGAGAGCCGACCGTTCTTTTCCGAAGACATCCGCCATGCTGTTCCCCGAGGAGTTCGCGTCGAGAAGTTTGGGTCGGTTTTCCGATGGGTGTTCGTGTTCTTGTGCGACCGGAGACCGGAGACCGACTGTCGGCGTCCGGCGCCCGGCGACCGCGATTTCACGCGAAACGGCTCCGAGTTTCCTCCGGTCGCACCGCGGGCCGGCCTCGGCACGGCCTCGGGCGGCTTCCGCGGGACACTCCCGGCCGTGCGTCCACCGGCCCAGTCGCCGGTTTGATCGCTGCGCCGTCCGGGGCCGGACGTGCGTCGGTCCTTTTCCCGCCGGGCGTTCCGCCAGAATACTGACACAGGATCAGAAAAGGCGCGGACAGGTGACTCGTGTGTTTTCCGGGTGAACCGTCGAAGGTATGCGCGAGTTCTCGATGAGTGAGCGAGAGAACGTATGGAGAAAAGCACCGCCCTGTCGCCGGTGGAGGAAGTCCACTGCGGTGCGCGGGGAGTTCCCGAAACGGTCGGAATGGCGGCGCTGTTCACCGGCGGGCCGCCGCGGGCGGACGCGCTGCGCGCCCGGGTCGTGGAGCGCTGGGGCCACCTCCCCCGGCTGCGGCGGGTACTGCTGCCTCCCGCGCCGCCGGCCCGGCTGCGCGGGCACCGCTGGCTGCCGCTCGACCGGTTCGACGCCCGCCGCCACGTCACCGTCGTCAACGCCGTCGTCAACGCCGCGGTCGACACCGTCGCCGATGCCGCCGACAGTCCTGGCAGCGGCGACGGTGCCGCGTTCACCGCCCTGCTCGGCCGGCTCGTCACCCGCGCCCTGCCCGCCGGGCTGCCGCCCTGGCGGCTGACGCTGGTGCGGGGCGCGGGCCGGGGGCGGTTCGCCGTCGTGCTGACCGCCCACCACGCCCTGCTGGACGGCCGGTCCCTGGAGACCCTGCTCAGCCACCTGTTCGACGGCACTCCCGGGCGCGGCGTCCGCAGAGGCACGGGCGTGCGGGCGGTGGGGGCGCTCGGGGCCGCCGGGCCGGACCGCCCCCGTCCGCCCGCGGCGCCCGGCGCGGGGCCCGGCCGGGCCCTGCCGCTGCCGCCCGGCCTCCGCCCGCGCCCGGACCTGGCCTGGACGGAGGTGGACGCGGACGCGGTGCGGGCCGCCCGCCGCGCCCTGCCCGGCCTGGGGGCCACCCTTAACGAGGTGCTGCTGGCCGCCGCCGCGGGCGCCCTGCGCACCGTCCACGGCGACCCGGACCGCTGGCCCGGCGCACCGCGCCCGCTGTACGGCTCCTTCCCGGTGGACCTGCGCACGCCGCAGGAGGACCGGATGCTCGGCACCGCCGTCTCGGCGGTACGGGTGCCGCTCCCCGTGACCGCCGCCGACCCCGCGGAACGGCTGGCGGCCTGCCGGGGCGCGCTGGCAGCCTTCGGTCCCCTGCGCGGCGGCGCGGACACCGTCCGCCGCGCGGTCGGCGCCGCCGCACTGCTGGGCCCCTGGGCGGTGCGCCTGCTGGCCTCGCTGAGCTGCTCGCCGGGCTTCTGCCCCGTGACCTGCCTGGCCTTCGGCTGGCCGCGCGGCCCGTGGTCCCTGGACGGGCGGCCGCTGGAGCGGATCGTCCCCCTGCCGCCCGTACTGGCCCCGGGGACCGTCTGCCTGGCGCTGACCGACTACGCGGGCGCTTACACCCTCACCGCGGTCACCCACACCCTCCCCGGCGGTGCCCGGCCGCTGGCCGGCGCCCTCACCCGCGAACTGGCCCTCCTCGCCCGCTGGCCCGAGCCCGCGCCCGGCGCACCGGGCGGTCCCGCGAGGCCCGGCCCCGCGCGAATGTCCTGCGCCGGGCGATTCGCCGGCGCGATCCGTGGAACGCGGAACGGGCCGCCGAGGTGACGTCCGCCGACCGACGAGGAGGGGTGGCGATGAGGTACGACGAATTCCTCGCCCGGGTCCGCGAGCTGGGGGAGTACAGGAACAGGCAGGAGGCCGAGGAGGTGACCACGGCCGTGCTGGAGGTGCTCGCCTCCCGCATCACCCCGGGGGAGACCGAGGACCTGGCCGCCCAGCTGCCCGGCCCGCTGGGCGACTTCCTGATGGAGAGCAGCCCCGAGCGGCCCGAGACGTACGGCGTCGAGGAGTTCTGCCGACGGGTGGGCGAGCGGACCGGATCGCGGCCCAGGACCGCGGAGTGGGACGCCAGCGCCGTGCTGTCCACCACCGCGGGCGCGATCTCCGGGGGCGAGCTGAATCAGGTGCTGAGCCAGCTGCCCTCCGGCTACGCCGCGCTGTTCGGCAAGCCGGAGCTGAGCGACTGAACCCGCCGGGCCGCGGACCCCGGAAGCCGGGCCGCCGGGAGGCGGGGGACGGCGGAGGCGCGGCGCGACGGCGCGCGGTGCACGCCGCGCCACCTCCCGGCGCACACAACAACCGCATTCGCTCTGCGTAACCACTTGTCACGCTGAGCTATCAAGGGTCACCGTGGGGGCGTGACGAACGAACCCGCGACTTCCTCCGTCCGCTCCGACCGCCCCGCCGGGCCCGTACGGCATCTGCCGTGGCCCGGTGCGCGCCCGGCCGTGCCCGGTCCGGCACGGGCCGTGCCCCGCCCGGGCCGGTGGGACGGGCGCGTGCGCGCCTACCGGGCCGACGTCACCGCCGAGGGGCCGGTGGACGGCGCCCCCGTCGCCGTACTGCTGGGCAGGTACACCGGCCCCAGCGGGGGCCTCGCGCTGCGGTGGCTGCGCGGACAGGCCCGCCGGATCGCAGACGGGCTCGACCCCGACCCGGTGACGGCCCGCTGGGCGGGGCGCGGCACGCTCGGCCGCGTGCCGGACCGGCCCGGACGGAGCGCCGACGTGCCCGCCGAGCTGCGGCGGTGGTGCGCGGACGAGGAGTCGCAGGAGGCCGCGGCCGAACGGCTCGCCGAGGGGCTGTCGTTCCGGCTCACCGCCACCGACCACACCGGGAGCTACATGCTGCGGGTGTGGCCCGTCGGTGTGGTCGTCCCCCGGTCGGGCACGTCGCCGTTCACCTATGTGCGGTGGCCCCACCAGCTCCCGCCCTGGTCACCGGAGCCCCGTCCCGCAGCGGCCTCCCCGCACCGGGGGACGGGATCGCGCCTCCGCTCCCGGTGACCGGGGCGGGCCCGTCGCCGGCCGCCCGGACGGTGCGGCGGGCCGCTCAGAGCCCGAACTCGTGGAGCGGCAGGTCGAGCAGGTGGCAGACCTCGCGGACCACCACCAGTTCGGCCGCGTCGAAGTAGCCGTCGGCCCCGCCGACGGCTATGCCGATACGGACGACGGCGCGGGCCTCGGAGGGCCTGCGCGCGGCCTTGGCGACCTCCCGCAGGGCCTCGGCCCGGTTGAGGTGGAAGTCGGTGGTGAGCCGGTCCAGCCAGCCCTCGAAGCGGCCGCGCAGTTCGCCGGCGGGGAAGCTCCGCAGTACCTCGTCGTGCTCGATCAGCTGGGCGACGCGGCGTCGTTCGGCCGGGTCGACCGTCCCGTCCGCCGCGGCGACCAGCGCGCACATCGCCATGGACGCGTCGCGGAACGCGCCGCCCGTCAGCTCGTTCCTCTTCGCCGCCAGCCGGACCCGCGCCGTCCGGGCGGACTCCGCGAGGCGGTTCCACAGGGGCATGAACACTCCGGGTGTCGGGAGGAGACCGGGCCGCGCCGACGCGGTCGGACGGAAATCGTAGGGGCTCGGCTCCGCCTCCGCGTCCTCGCTCCCAATATTTCTACAGAATCGTAGAATCAAGGAGGCGTCGCACCGCGGCGGGGGTGCCCCGGAGGAGGTGGGACGCCCTTCCGGGGCCCCGGCGCCACGGCGTCGGGCCGGCGCCGGGAGCGAGGCGCCGGTCCGGCCCCCGTGGTGCCGCTTTGCCAATCCTTTACACTTCATCGGGAGACCTCGGCCCGACCCGAGGTACCCGGACCCGGACCGACACAGAAGGAGCAGCACACCCGCCATGGGCGAACCTCCCAGTACCAGCCGTGCCACCCGCGGCCGCTCCGCGGCGATTCCGGGAGCGGGGGTGGCACGGTGACCGAAGTCCTGCTTCTGCTGGCGGCCCTGGCCCTCGTCCTGGCCTGCGGGGTCTTCGTGGCCGCCGAGTTCTCCCTGACCACCGTCGAGCGCGGCGAGCTGGAGCGCGCCGCCCGCCAGGGGGAGCGCGGCGCCGAAGGCGCGCTCAGGGCCGTCCGGCAGCTCACCCTCCAGCTCTCCGGCGCCCAGCTCGGCATCACCGTCACCTCGCTGGTCATCGGCATGCTCGCCGAACCGTCCCTGGCCGCGCTGCTGCGCGGGCCGCTGCGCGACGCCGGCCTGGGCTCCGCCGCCTCAACGGTGGCCACCGTGCTGGGCGTGGCCGTCTCCACGGTCGTGCTGATGGTGGTCGGCGAACTGGTGCCCAAGAACTGGGCCATCTCCAGCCCGCTGGCGGTCGCCCGCGTCGTCGCCGGCCCGCAGCGCGGCTTCACCGCCGTCTTCGGGCCCTTCATCCGCCATCTGAACGGCACCGCGAACGGCTTCGTGCGCCGCTTCGGCCTGGAGCCCACCGAGGAACTGGCCTCCGCCCGCAGCCCGGACGAACTGGTCTCCCTGGCCCGCCGCTCCGCCAGGGAGGGCGCGATCGAGGAGGACTCCGCCGAGCTGTTCGTACGCACCCTCCACCTGAGCGAGCTCAGTGCGGAGAACGTGATGACGCCGCGGGTGGACGTCCGCGCCCTGGAGGCGCACGCCACCGCCGCCGACGCCGAGAACCTCACCCTGGCCACCGGCCTGTCGGTCTTCCCCGTCTACCGCGACACCCTGGACGAGGTGATCGGCACCGTCCACATCCGCGACGTCCTGGCCCTCCCGGCCGGCCGGCGCTCCGCCACCCCCGTCACCGAACTGCTCGGCGAACCGCTGCTGGTCCCCGAGACCCTGCCGGTGGACCGGCTGCTGGAGCGCCTGCGCGCCCGCCGCACCATCGCGGTCGTCATCGACGAGTACGGCGGCACCGCCGGGGTCGCCTCCGTGGAGGACATCGTCGAGGAGGTCGTCGGCGAGGTCCGCGACGAGCACGACCCGATGGAGGAGCCCGACCTGCGCCCCGCCGCCCCCGCGTCCGGCGGACGGGCGCGCTGGGAGGCCGACGGCGGCGCCCGCCTGGACGTGCTGGCCGCGATCGGACTGGCCGCGCCCGAGGGGCCCTACGAGACCGCCGCCGGTCTGATCGCCGCCCGCCTGGAGCGCATCCCCGCACCCGGCGACACCGTCGAGGTCGGCGGCTGGGAGCTGCGCGTCCTCGACGTCGAGCACCACCGTGCCGACCGCATACGGATCACCGCCCCCGAGGAGACCTCCGCCGAGGAGACCGCCTCCGCCGGGGCGGCCGGCCGCACCCACCGGGAGGACGCCCGATGACCGCCCTGCAACTGACCATCGGCGCCCTGATGATCCTGGTGAACGCCTTCTTCGTCGGCGCCGAGTTCGCCCTGATCTCGGTGCGCCGCAGCCAGATCGAGCCGCACGCCGAGAAGGGCGTCAGGCGCGCCCGCACCACCCTGTGGGGCCTGGAGCACCTGTCGGCGATGATGGCCACCGCCCAGCTGGGCATCACCGCGTCCTCGCTGGTGCTGGGCGCGGTCGCCGAACCGGCGATCGCCCACCTGCTGGAGCCGCCCTTCGAGGCCGTCGGCGTCCCCGGCGCCCTGGTCCACCCGATCGCCTTCGTCATCGCGCTGGCCCTGGCGACCTATCTGCACATGCTCATCGGCGAGATGGTGCCCAAGAACATCGCCCTGGCCGCCCCCGTGCCCACCGCACTGCTGCTCGGGCCGCCGCTGGTCGCCCTCACCAGGGCCCTGCGGCCGGTGATCTTCGGTATCAACGCCTTCGCCAACGCCCTGCTGCGCCTGCTCAGGGTCGAGCCCAGGAACGAGGTCGCCTCGATCTTCACCGACGCCGAACTCACCCGCATGGCGCGGGAGGCCAGCGAGGCCGGACTGATCGAGCCGGGCGGTCACGAGCGGCTGCGCGAGGCCCTGGAGCTGGGCAGCCGCCCGGCTTCCGAGGTGCTGGTGCCCCTGGCCGAGATGCACACCGTCGGCCACACCGTCACCCCCGACCAGTTGGAGCGCGTCGCCACCACGGTCGGTTTCTCCCGGCTGCCGGTCACCGGACCCGGCGGTGCGGTGCTGGGATACCTGCACGTCAAGGACGCCATCGGCGTGGTGCACCGCGACCGGCCCTTCCCGCCCGAGGCGCTGCGCGCCGTCGTGCGCGTCGAAGCCGGCACTCCGCTGGACGACGTCCTCACCACCATGCGCGCCGGCGGCACCCACCTGGCCGCCGTCACCGGCGACCGCGGCGAGCTGCTGGGCTTCGTCACCATGGAGGACGTCCTGGAGAAGCTGGTCGGCCCGGCCCCGGCCACGCGCTGAGCGTCCGCCCGGGCCGTCCTCCGGCGGACCGTCCGAGGGAGCACCGCCGCGCGTGCGGGGCCGGTTCCCTGCCTCCCGGGGCGCCCCGGGAGCCGGGACGGTGGGGTGGGGGGAGCGGCGGCTACCGCTCCCCCACCTTCTCCGGGTCCTTGTCCTCCCCCTTGTCCAGGTCGTTCCACTTGGCCACGTAGACCAACGCATGGCCGTAACCGGGCCAGACCGCGGGGCAGGGCGGACCGATGTGGACCTCGGTCGTGATGTCGGACTGGTCTTCGGGACTCCCCATCAGGAGCATCTTCAGTTCGGAGACGATCTCCTGCAGGTTCTGCGCGGCCTCGGGCGTCTCCCGGGAAACCGCCGCGTGGATGACGACCTCGCCGGGGCGCGGTTCCACCGACAGCCCCAGGACGTCCCCGCCGACGCGGCCCAGCGCGGCCTGGCAGGTCCGCAGGAGGAGTTGGTCGCGGCGGAGCAGTGCCTGTACCTCGTCGGGCGGCAGACTGGGCGCGTAGTACAGCTCAGCGGGGTGGCGCATGCGCGTACGGTAGGGGCTCGCCGCGTGCTCCGCCACGGGAACGCCCGCATCCGTATCCGTGCCGTCACCGAGCCCGCCCCGGCCGTGCCCGGTTACCGGAGCCGCGCCCGGCTCAGGGCGGCCAGCTCCCGGGCCAGCGGCCCGTTCGCCGCCACCAGGACCGGGGCGCCGAAGACGTACGGCCGCCCGTCGCCGTCCAGCACCGTCCACCCGCGGCGGCGCAGCAGTGCCACCCCGGCGGCCACGTCCCACGGCTTGGCGCCGACGCACACGCAGGCGTCCAGCCAGCCCTCGGCCACGCCGATCAGGTCCAGGCTCATACAGCCCTGCATCCGCACCCGGTAGGCCCCGTCCAGCAGGGCGGCCAGCAGCCTCCCGGACGGGGAGCCGACGCCCCCGGCGCCCGTGACGCCGACCACCGCCCGGGACAGCTCCCGGGCGCCCTCGCCCGCCGCGTCCGCGTCCGCGTCCGGGTCCGTGTCCGGGCCCGGGTCCGTGCCCGTGCTCCAGCGGCGGTTCAGCGCGGGGGCGTGGAGCACGCCAAGCGCGGGCTCGCCGCCGTCCACCAGCCCCAGGGAGACGGCGTGCAGCGGGGCACCGCGGGTGAAGTTCATCGTGCCGTCGATCGGATCCAGCAGCCAGCAGCGGGACGGTACCGAATCCCCGTCCTCCCGGTCGGTCTCCTCGCCGACGACCGGGATGCCGGGCGTGCGCTCCCGCAGCACACGCGTGATGCGCCGTTCCACCTCGGCGTCGGCGTCGGTGACCTCCTCGCCCGATGCCTTGAACCTCCGCTTCGACCACTCGTCCCCCGCCTCCGCGAGCCATCCGACCCCGGCGTCGACGGCCGCCTCGGCGGCGTCGAGCAGGCGGACGAGCGGCTCACGGTCGGATCCCACATCAGGTTCGGTGCGCATTCCACCAGTGTTTCCGAGGACCCGTCTCCCATCCGCGCCGGGCGGGCCGTACGCGGGGGAGGGGCCCGGGCATGCGGCCGCACAACGCGCATGATGACCTCACAACAACTTGGTTGATGTCATCCGCTGTCGTTTTGGTTGTGAACTTAGTTCCCTTGTTCTATGGTTCTCCGCGGAGCGCACACTCGTGGCTGTCGGCCGAACCGGCCCGGCGGGTGCACCGGGGTCCGGCCCCGGCCGAGCGCCGTGCCTCTGAGGTCCGGAGGCAGTAGCACAGACAGGAAGAGGGGGGTCCTCCGATGGCCCAGCACAATCCCGGCCCGCAGTACCAGCAGCAGTGGGGGCCCGGCCGGCCGCAGCAGCCGATGCCGCCCGCACCGCAGAAGAAGGCCGGCGCGGGAAAGATCATCGGTTTCGGCTGCCTGGGCGTCATCGCCTTCTTCGCCGTGATCGGCGTCATCGGCGCGGCTCTCGGCGCGGGCGGCGACGAGAACGCGGAGAAGCCCGCCGCGTCGGCGGCGCCGAAGGAGCCCGGCGGCGGGGAGAAGAAGGAGAAGAGTGAGGAGAAGCCGCGGGAGGAGCCCGAGGAGGAGGCCCCCGCGCCGATCCAGGTCACGGCGGAGGCCGCCGACTTCCGGCCCACCATCCTCGCCGACGGCGAGGAGTACACCTCCGTGCTGGTCACGGTCGTCAACAACAGTGCGGAGAAGGTCGGCGTCAACCCGCTGTACTTCGAGGTCACGGCCGCGGACGGCTCCAAGTACGACGTCGAACTCGCTGCGGACGAGCGCCAGATCGACACGGTCGAACTGACCGAGGGGGAGAAGGTGACCGGCACCGTCACCGTCAAGGGGAAGATCGAGCCGAAGACGGTCACCTTCACCGACGGACTCTTCGGTGACTCGATCAGGGCGGACGTCGGATAGCGGCCGAGCCGGGCCACCGGCGCCGAACCCGCGGCGACGGACGAGGGGCACGGGAACCGGCGGTGGACACGCCGGTGCGGTGCCCCGAGGAGCCGTTCGAACGGAGGGACCGCCCGGGGGATTGGTGCTGACCGGCGGCCTCGCGCGGCAACCCCGGTGCCGCCGTGGCGGACGGCGCGTACAGCGCCGCCCGCGGGCGCGTACACCGCCTTCCTGGACGTGTGTGATCGCTTGTCCCTCCACCGCGGCGGGAGCCACGGTGGAGGACGTGATCGACGTTTTCGGACCCTCCGCCCGCACCGGCCGCCCCGCCGAGGCCGCGGGGAACTTCTCATGGCGCGGCGCGCGCCTGTTCGTACGCGACTCCGCACGTGTGGCGGGCCGTTCGGGCCTCCGGAGCCACCCCGGAGGCGGGGGAGGCGGGGAAGCCGCCCGGCTCCCGGCCTACCGGGCCGAGGCCGTCGCCGTGGGGGCGGTGAACGGCGGCACGGTCGCCGTGCAACTCGGCGCCTGCGAGGCGGCCGACCGCCGCCGGGTGCTGGACTGGCTGCGCGGACAGGCCCGCCGGATCGCCGACGGGCTCGACCCCGACCCGCGAACGGCTCGCTGGGCGCCGGGCGGAGCACTCGTTCTCCTGCCGGAAGGGCCCGCCGGAGCTGACGGGCCCGCCGACGCGCCCGCGGAACTGCGCCGGTGGTGCGGGAACGAGGAGCGGCAGCGGGCCGCGTCCGAACTGCTCGCCCGGGGAGCGCCGTTCCACCTCGCCGTCGCCGACCGCACCGGCACGTACGTGCTGAGCGCCAGGCCCGTCGGCACCGCCGCCCGGTAGGTCCGCCGCCCCGCCGGGCCGGCCGCCGGCGGGGCGGCGGGTGAGGTTTCCGCGGCCCGGCTGGTAGATCTGGAGCGTGAACGACGGACGGGTGCACGCAAGCGGTGGGGGCGGCGGAGACCGCGGGGACGCCG
>NZ_JAKMAY010000016.1:0-37870 GCF_022015835.1 Streptomyces sp. ICN903
CCCGGAAGCCCCACCCGCGCACGGGCCACCGGCAACCTCTTCGATGCCTACCAGACCCGCCTGGACCGGCCCGAGCCCCTGCCCGACGAGCTCGAACGCCGCCTTCCCTCCCTCAGGAAGCTGCGCCGGGAGGTGAGCCGCACTCCGGGCATCGCCGTCCAGGTACGGCTGCGGACCGCCTACGAGAGCGGACGTTCGGCAGCCGACGCGCAGGGCCCGGCAGCCGGGTACCGCGATCTGGCCACCGCCGTCGAACTGTTGCCCAGGGCGCTGTGGGGGGCGCGTGAGCAGATGCTGGAGGTGCTCGCCGACCACCCCAGGCTGGCCTCGGAGGCGGCGGCGTGCGCCCTCGACGCAGGTGACACCACCCGCGCCGTGGAGCTCCTGGAGCACGGGCGCGCCAACCTGTGGATGCGGCACACGAAGACCCGGTCGCCCCGCGAGGAACTGCGGGAGAGGCAGCCCCGGCGAGCCCGGCGGATGGACCGGGCGCACGCCATGCTGGAGCCGCGGATTCACGTCCCCGCGGGTTCCGCGCGCTCGCGCGTCACCCCGCGGGACGTCCGGATGGAAGGGCTGGCCGGGGACAGCAACCCGGTCGTCCGCGTCTACCACCGGCTGAACGCCGGCCTGCGTGGCGGGGCGGCGACAGACGGCCCCCCGCTCAGCGGCTTCGAGCAGCAGTGGGAGAAGCTCTCCAGGGGGGCCGGGCTCGGCGGCGCCCCCGTCTTCACGAAACCGGACTACGGCACCCACCTCAAACCCGCTGCGGACGAGGGCCCCGTCGTCTACGTCAACGTCAGCCCGTGGCACTGCGACGCGCTGATCGCCCGCCGGGACCGCGACGAGCCCGTTCGTCTCCCGCTTCCCGGCCTGACTGCCGAGGACTGCCGTGACTGGGCCGAACGGTACGTGGTCGCGATGACCGAACTCACCGGCGCGGAACGGGAGGAGGTCGTCCGGGACGTACTGGACTGGCTCTGGCGCGCCGTCGCGGAACCCGTCCTGAATGCCCTGGAGCTGTCGTCCGGCAACTCACGCATGTGGTGGGTGCCCACCGGTCCCCTCACCACCCTTCCGCTGCATGCGGCGGCACCCCGGGGCGCGGGGGAGGGCACCTCTGTGCCCGATTTGGCCGTCTCCTCCTACGCGCCCACCATGCACCGCCTCGTCACCGCCCGGAAGGCCCGCGACAACCCGCGCGGCGCTCCCGCCCACCACCGCCGCCTCCTCCTCGTCACCCCGGACACCGAGCACCTTCCGGCCACCGCCCGCACCCACGCACGGCTGCGGAGCCTCCTCCCCCCGGACGGCCTCACCGTCCTCGCCGGCCCCGAGGCCTGCCACGGCCGGGTGGGAGCCGCACTCCAGGAACATGCCTGGGCCCACTTCGACTGCCACGCCGTTCAGGACCCGGACGACCCTCTCCAGAGCCACCTCTCGCTCCACGACCGCCCGCTGACCGTCTCCGATCTGGCGGATCTTCCCACGGCACAGGCCGAGTTCGGCTTCCTGGCCGCGTGCGCCACCGCCGCCGGCGGCGCCCTCGTCCTCGACGAGTGGATCAGTCTCACCGCCGCCTTGATGTACTCCGAGTTCCAGACCGTCATCGGTACCCTGTGGCCCGTCCCCGACGCACCCACCGCGCGTATCGCCCGGGACGTCTACGAGCGGCTGCTCACCAGCCCCGGCCGACCTCTGTTCGACCACACCGGCAGCGCCGCGGCCCTCCGCGACGCCCTCGTCGCGGAGCGCGCCCGCCGTCCCGACCATCCCAGCGCCTGGGCGTCCTTCGTGCACTACGGCGTCTGAGCCCCTTCGTCTCGCCGGTACATGAGCCTCCAAGCCGGTCCGCGGCGTCCTGCACGAGCACACACCGCCACCCGCACCTCCACCCCGGGTGCGGCGGCGTCCCCACGGATCGCCGATCCGGCTTCCCGGCAGGAGCAGCGATCCGAACGCGAGGATGTAGGCGCTGACCACCCACGGCAGGTGCTCCGCCGTCACGCCGAGTTCTGCTGGATGCTCGGCAGCGCGATGTTCACGATCGAGTCGTCGAGCACCAGCGTCAGCTGTGCGGTCGTGATGACCAGCAGCGGAATCGCCCCGGCCCGCCAAGCCCCCGCCCGGGCCGAGAGACTCACCGACGTGGGCACGGACGTCGTCGCGCAGGGCATCGGCGTCCCGGACGCTGCTGTTCGACAGCCGCTGGAAACCGTCCGCGGGCATGGTCCCGCACCCGCCACCGCAGATCCGCCCGACCGAACCGGCCCGCCGCCCGCGCGAACACCGACCCCAACTCGCTGGCCCGGCGTGCGGCTTCAGACAGGCCCTCCAAGCCAGGGCAATGACAAACACCAGCTCGGGGCACGAACCGTTGCTGGAGCATTGGAGCGTGTCCTACGGAGGGACGCGAGGCCGCGGCACGGTCTCGCGTCCCGGTGTCAGGGCTGCCGGGCGTCCGCCGGTCGCGGGGCGTGGCGCCGGGCCGGGGGTGCGGCGCGGTGCTTGTCCCGGCCCGGTCGCAGGCACTCGATCCGGTAGTCGCCGGTCTCCGCGTCGACCGTCACTCCGTGCGTCTCGCTGCGGAAGCCGGGGAAGCGGCGGTCGAAGGACTCCAGTGCGGTGAGGTAGCGCAGGAGTGGGCCGTCGGGGGGCGCCGACGCTCTCACCCGGCATCAGCACCGGGATGCCCGGTGGCGTGACCGTGACCATCGCCGCCGCGATCCGGTCGGCCGCCTCCGCGATGCGCACCTGCTCGGTGCCGCCCCTCACCAGCCGTTGGCAGCAGTGCTGCGGCGGGAACACCGGTTCCGGAGGCTGCTGGAAAGCGGCGTCCAGCAACTCCACCAGTCGTGCTGAGCGCAACTCGTCGTGCATCTGCCGGCACAACTCACGCAGGGTCAGTCTCCCGTACCGCGTCGGCTCGGCTTGTGCCGACCGGCTGCCCGACGTCCCGTCCGCCCCCGTAGCGCCGGGCTGCGAAATGTGAACCATGTGGTGGTCGCATGGGCTCATGTTGCCTTGATCGTAAATTCCTTTCACAGAAATGATCAGAACGTGTAGGTTGGCTCGCCGTCAGTAACCGTTGGTCCTCGCCGGGCTTGAGTGTTCTTCGAGGGGGCAAGGCGCTCGACGGGCAGGAGAGAGACGAGTGGGGACTCGTACGACAAGGAAGACACCGTGACCTTAAGACGGTTGCCGCTCTCCCTTCTCGGCCGGTGCGCCGCCACCGCCGCGTTCCCGGCGCTCCTCCTCGCCGCGGTCCTGTCCACGGCGGTGGTCTGGTTCTCCGACGCCGCGCCCGGTGCGTCGGCACGACTGGCCGTCCTGTTCCTCGACAGCCGGGCGGACGCCCCTCTCCTCGCCTTCGGCGCGGCCACCGGCGTTCCGGTCGAGTGGGACGTAGGCGCTGGAGCAGTCACCGGTGAGGCGTCCCTGCCGGTCCTGGTGGACCGCGTGCCCTGGCTCGCCCTGGCCTTCCTGGTGCCCGCACTGCCGGGTGTACTGCTGGCCCGCGCCGTGGTCCGGCAGTCCCGCCGGGTCGGTCTGCCCCGCCGGGTGCTGCTGCCCGCCGCGCTCGTCGGGTACGGCCTCCAACTGGCCGCGGCGGCCACCGTGTCGGCCGCACTCGCTCCTGAGAGCGGCCTGGTCGGCCTCCGCGTCGATGTGCCGTCCGCCGTGCTGCTCGGTACGGCTTGGGCGGCGGCCGCAGCCGTCCCCGCGCTCGGCCTCCGGTGGACCGGCGGACCGCTCCACCGGGCCGTGCCCACCCGCCGCGGCGCCGCCGTGATGTCCGGGGTGCTGCTCGCCGCGGTCCTCGCACCGTCGGCCGCGGCCCTTCCCGCGCGTGGTGCCGCGGCCCTTCCCGCGCGTGGTGCCGAGGCCCCCGCCGACGACAGCGCGGCGGCGGCCGGCGCCGACCCGGCAGCCGCCCGTGCGGTGGCGAGGCTGCGTGGTCCGGAGAACGGTAGGGCGGTCACCGCCTGGAACCCGAAGACCGGTACTCCGTCCTCCGTCCTGCTCGAGAGCCCCTTCCCCGGAGACGGCAGGGCATGGCTCCGCGCGCACCGCGCCCTGATATCCACCGGCGACGACCCCACGGCGTTCCTGCGCCCCGACAGGGAGCGGGGTGCCGCCTCCGCCAACCGCGCGGCCGGCCCGGGCGTCACGGAGACCAGCCTGTGGTACGAGCAGGTCGTCAACGGAGTTCCGGTCCACCAGGGCCGGGTGGGCATCCACCTCGACCCCTCGGGCACCGAGGTGTGGTCGGTCACGAACGGCTTCCGGCCCGGTCTGGAGGACGCTCCCACCGAGCCGGCCATCGACGCCGGCGCGGCGGTCGCCGAGGCCCGGCGGGCCCTGCCCGGCGGAAGGCTGGTCGAAGAGCCCCGCCTGTACCTCCGGCCGGGCGCCACCCCGGCCGACGACGGATCGCAGCTGGTCTGGCGGGTCTGGCTCATGGACGACGCCCACCAGGTGTCCAACGAGTACTTCGTGGACGCCCGCACCGGCCGCGGCATCCTCGACGTGGAGGACCGGCACCGGTACGGCCTCGACCGTCGCGTCTACGACTACGTCCACAGCGAGGACGAAACCCTGCCCGCCACGCCCTCCCGCACCGAGGGGACCCAGCTCTCCGGCGTGCGCGACGTCAACCAGGCGTACGACTACACGGGCGCCACGTACCGCTACTACAAGGACACCCTGGGCCGGGACAGCTACGACGGCGCCGGAGCCTCCCTGGTCAGCGGTGTCCGGTACGGCCACGAGTTCCGGAACGCCTACTGGGACGGCGAGAAGATGGTCTTCGGCGAGGGGATGGCGGTGCTCGACATCGCCGCCCACGAACTGACCCACGCGGTCACCGAACACACCGCGGGACTGGAGTACCGCGACCAGTCCGGTGCGCTGAACGAGAGCTACTCGGACATCTTCGGCGAGATGGTCGAGCGGTCCTGGCGCGGCAGCAACGACTGGCTCATGGGTGACGGGAGCCCGGTCGGCGTGATCCGCAGTATGAAGGACCCGGAGAAGTACGACCAGCCCGCGCACATGCGCGACTACGAGACGCCGTGCTACGACAACGGCGGGGTGCACATCAACAGCGGCATCCCCAACCACGCGTTCTACCGGGCCGACTACTCGCTGCTGAACGGCCAGGCCGACCGCATCTTCTACCTGGCTCTGACCGACTACCTCTTCGAGCGCTCGACCTTCGCCGACGCCCGCAACGCCACCGTCGCGGCGGCCTGGCGCCTGTACGGCAAGGAGTCGCAGGTGGGGGACCTCGTCGCGACCGCGTGGTCCGGGGTCGGCGTCGAATCCGACACACCCCCGTCGGACAGCAGCGAGAGCTGCACCTGCGTGTCCGGCACCCGGCTCCCCACGATCGACTACCCGGAGGACGGCCCGGACGAGGCGGACGTACGCGCAACCCTGTACCGGGCCCGCGACCTGCTGCCCGAGATCTCCCCCGCGGCCGCCTACTACGTCCAGCTCTACAACGAGGACAGCCCGCTGCTCAACCCCATCCTGGAGGAGAACGACGCGCTGGCCACCGAGTTCGGCGAGGTGATGCTGCGGCTCCAGCCGCTCATCGAGTACGCGAACGGAAACGGCCAGGGTGAGGCACCGCTCGTCACCCGGGGGGACATCGAAGCGGTCGACCACCTGCTCGACGGCATCTCCCGCGCCGACCTCGCCCGCGAGGACGGCGGCGCACTGGCCGAGTCCATCGAGGTCCGCTGGCGGGCCCCCGAGTACGAGACCACCGCGGGGCTCCCCGCCGACCAGGCCCTCGACCTGCTGAACCAGCAGGTCGAGCAGATTCCCGGCTGGTAGCCGCACCACGGCACCCGGCTGCTTCCCACCCGCGAGCGCGCCGCCGCCGAACGCCTTCCCGGCTTCGGCGGCGGTGCGTCGCGCCCATCCGTCCGGCAAGGAGGTCCCGTGCCAGGTCCCCACCCCGCCCGACGCCGCAGAGGGCGGGTCCCGCCGAAACCCGCAAGCCTGCTCTCCCTGGTGCTCGCCCTGTTCGTGGCAGTGCTCCCCACCACTCCCGTGCTCGCCGCCGTGCCCGCCGCGGCACCGGCGGCACCGAGCACCGGCAAGATCGACCCCGCGCTGCTCAACGAACTCGGCACGGGCCCCACCGACTTCTACGTACTGCTGACCGAGACGGCCGACCTGTCCCGCCTCGGCACAATCGACGACCACGGGAAGCGCACCGCCCGCGGCCGCGCGGAACTCGTGCGCACCGCCGAACGGAGCCAGCACGGCCTGCTGGCCCTGCTGGAGGAGTCCCGCACCCCGCACACCAGCTACTGGATCGTCAACGCCGTGCACGTCGAGCGCGGCGACGCACGGCTCGCCCGGCGGATCGCCGAGCTGCCCTCGGTACGGGAGATCCGGCAGGTGCCCGACATCCACCTGACCGGCGAGGCCGCCGTCGGCACCGCGCAGGACGCACAGGTCGCGGCCGACGAGACCGCCTGGGGCGTCACCGACATCGGTGCCCCCCGAGCCTGGGAGGACACCGGGGCCCGCGGCCAGGGCGTGGTCGTCGCCACCATCGACACCGGCGTCAACTTCGAGCACGAGGCGCTGGCCGGCAGCTACCGCGGCAACCGCGGTGACGGCACCTACGACCACGACTACAACTGGTACGACCCGGCGCGGAAATGCGGCCGCCCCTCGCTCAAACCCTGCGACAACAACGGGCACGGCACCCACACCACCGGCACGATCGTCGGCGGCGGACCGCACCGGATCGGGGTCGCTCCGGACGCCACCTGGATCGCCGCCAAGGGCTGCGAGAACAGGACCTGCACCACCGAATCGCTGCTCGCCTCCGGCCAGTGGGTCATCGCCCCCACCAACCTCGCCGGCGAGAAGCCCCGCCCCGAGCTGGCCCCCAACATCGTGAACAACTCCTGGGGCCTGTCGAGCCACGACCCCTTCTACGAGGAGATCGTGCGGCGCTGGACGGAGGTCGGCATCTTCCCCGTCTTCGCCGCGGGCAACTCCGGCCCCTCCTGCGACACCATGGGCTCACCCGCCGACTACCCCACCACCTACGCGGTCGCCGCCTACGACGCCGACCACGCCATCGGCGACTTCTCCAGCCGGGGCTCGACCGACACGGTCCCGCGGCCCGACATCTCCGCACCCGGGGTGGACATCCTGTCCGCCTCGCACGACGGCGGCTACGTGCGCCACAAGGGCACCTCGATGGCCGCACCGCACGTGGCGGGCGCGGTCGCGGTCCTGTGGTCCCACTCCCCGCAGCTCTTCGGCGATCCCGAGGCGACCCGGAAGGTGCTGGACGCCTCGGCGACCGACGTGGACGACACCGGTTGCGGCGGCGACGCGGACGCCAACAGCGTCTGGGGGGAGGGACGGCTGAACGTCCCCGCGGCCCTGGCCGCCGCACCCGACGACCCCGTGGGCACGCTGAGCCTGGCCGTCACCCGGGGCGACGACGGCACTCCGGTCAGCGGCGCTCGGGTGACCGCGACCGCCTCGTCCGGGCGCACGCGCCTCACCGTCACCGGCAGCGACGGCCGGGCCGGGCTCGTGCTGCCGGTCGGGGAGTACCAGGTGGGCTCCAGCGCCTTCGCCCTGCAGGAACGCACCCGCACGGTCACCGTCACCGAGAACGCCACCACCGAGACGGACCTTCCGCTGCTCCCCATGCCCACCCACGCCGTGAGCGGGAGAGTGCTGGACGCGGGCGGCGCACCGGTCGTCGGCAGTGCCGTGCGCCTGCACGACACCCCGCTGGCCGCCACCACCAGCGACGAACAGGGCCGCTTCCGTATCGAGGGCGTGCCCACCGGCACCTACCGGATCAGCGGCGGTGAGGCCGGCTGCACCCTGGGCGGCACCGGCGAGGTCGCCGTGACCGACCGGGACACCTCCATCGACCTCCACCAGCCCGCACGGATCGACCCGTTCGGCCAGTCCTGCTACGGCACCGCTCCCGACCCGGTCA
Source organism: Streptomyces sp. ICN903 (assembly GCF_022015835.1). Classification (NCBI taxonomy): domain Bacteria; kingdom Bacillati; phylum Actinomycetota; class Actinomycetes; order Kitasatosporales; family Streptomycetaceae; genus Streptomyces; species Streptomyces sp. ICN903. The sequence goes on from NZ_JAKMAY010000016.1 coordinate 7,997, forward strand.
CCACTACCCGAGCGCTGGCGATCACCGGTGACGACGCCTTCGGACAGACCGACCTGCCGTTCCGCTTCCCCTTCTACCAGGAGACCTACGACGCCGCCTGGGTCGGCACCAACGGCTTCCTCAGCTTTACCGCAGGCAGCACCATGCCGATAAACTCCCCCCTCCCGCACGGTGGCCGGCCGAACGCGGCCGTGATGCCGTTCTGGGACGACCTGGTGATCGACGGATCGGCCGAGATCCGCACCGGCACCGACGGCACCGCCCCCGACCGGCGCTTCGCCGTCGAGTGGCGGAACGCTCTGATCTACGGCACCCAGGAGCGCGTCACCGTCCAGGCGGTGCTGCACGAGCGTGGTTCGGTCGTCTTCGAGTACGTCGGCCTGGGCGACACCGACACGGCACGCGGCGGCTCCGCGACCGCAGGCATGGAGAACGCCGACGGAACAGTCGCGGTGCCCCTCAACGCCAACCGCCCGTGGCTCCGCCCGGGCACCGCTTACCGCGCGGACGTGCCGGCCGTGCTGCGCGGCCGCGTCACCGACCTGGACACCGGTGAACCGATCGCCGGTGTCACCGTGCGGGCCGAGCGGGCGGAAGGGGCCGAGCCACGCACCACCACCGGCTCCGACGGCCGCTACACACTGCCGCTGCCCTACGGCGAACACCGGATCGTGGCCACGGCGGACGGGTACGCCCCCGTCGACGGCGGGACGTCGCTGACCGTCCGGGCGCCGGAGGGAACGCTCGACCTGGTGCTCGACCGCAACTCGGTGACCGGCACCGTCGTCGACCACCGGGGCGAGCCGGTCGCCGACGCCGAGGTCACCACCACGGGCGTCGCCGAGCGCGCCGTCCGCACCGGCCCGGACGGCGGCTACCGCATCCCGGCGCTGCCGGCGGGCGATCTCTCGGTCACCGTGCGGGCGGACGGCTGCCGGGAGACCGGCAGCCGCACGATCACCGTGGACAACGACGAACGGCTCGACTTCGGACTGGAGCAACGCGTCGACGGCGGCGGGTACCGGTGCGCCACAGCCGACGGCGCACCCCTGCCCGTGGACACCCGGATACAACTGTCCGGCGACGAAGAAGGCGTCGAGATCGACCTGCCGTTCGCCTTCCCCTTCTACGACGGCACCGAGACGAAGGCCACGCTCTCGACGAACGGCGCCCTCTCCTTCGACGGCTGGGTGGCCCACTGGGCGAACTCCCCCCTCCCCGGCACCACCAAGCCGGACGGCGGCATCTACCCCTTCTGGGACGACCTGGAACTCGACGCGGAGAGCTCGGTGTGGACGGGAACGGCCGGCGCGGGAGAGGACCGGCGCTTCGTGGTGGAGTGGCGCAACGCCGGCTTCTTCGCCGGCAGCGCGCGCATCACCTTCCAGGCGGTCCTCGGCCAGGACGGCACCATCACGTTCCACTACCGCGACCTGGGGGAAAGCGACGACTCACGCGGCGAATACGCTTCGATCGGCATCGAGGCGCCGGACGGCCGGACCGGATTCGGCTGGTCCTACGGCAGGAAGGTGATCACGGAGAACCTCACCGTCACGTTCCGGCGAACCGCATGACCCGTCGTTGACCCGTCAGTAAGCTGTGTACGACCGGCCGATGGGGAGGGAAACGTGAAGACAGGCTCATGGCGGATCCTCGCCCTCCCCGTCTCGGTCCTGGCACTCGCCGGGTGCGGCCTCGACCCGCTCGGCTCGTCCGACGGGGTGAGCCTCACCGTCAGCGGCGGTATCGCCGGGGTCCAGCGCGGCATCGACGTCGCCTCCGACGGCGAGGTCCGCATCACCGGCCGCAGGGGCACCCGCTCGGCCCGGGCACTGTCCGACGCCGAGCGGGGCACCCTCGACTCCCTCCTGGACGAGGTGGACTTCGACGAGCTCCCCGACCGTGTCGTCTCCGACAGGGCCCGGGACCGCTTCGAGTACCGGCTGGAGCACGGCGGGCACACCCTGGTCACCGACAAGAGCGAGGACCTCGGTGCGGCCGACGATTTGATCGAACACCTCCAGGACTGTCTGAACGACCGCCTCTGAGAACCGGCTCGTGTCCCGCCCCGCCCGGACCCGGTCGGCGGGCTGGTCCGGTACTCACCGGCGCTGCCGGGCCGCACGGTGGACGCTGCCGAAGAAGCTCGGTCAACGGCACACCAGGACCAACGGCCGGCCGATCCGAACACAACCGCCTGGCGGCCGGTCCCGTCCCACTCGGCGAACTCCTCGTCGGAGAGCGGGAGCCCTGCGCCGGCGGTGGTCTCACGCAGGTGCGCCACAGACGAGGTGCCGGAGGCCGGCGAGATCGACGGCCACGGCCACACCGTGCACGGGTTCTGCCAGGGGCGCCGTGACGACGGTGTCCGGTGCCCCACCGGTTTCGCCGATCACCATCGCCCAGGTCCGGTTCGCCAGCGGTACCCGCCACACCTGGCCGCGTGCCAGGGCCTGCGGCTGCACGGTCACGCGACGTCCTCGCCGAAGGTGTCGGCGAGTTCCTCGGCGTGGCGCGCCGGCCTGGCGCAGCTGCCGCTCCCGCAGGGCACGCTCGATGTAGGCGGACAGGTCGCCGCCGGAAGCGGCCTTCGCGGCTGCCGTGAGGTCCGCGGGCAGCGAGATGGTTGCGCGCTCCTTTGCCGTCATACGCAGCGTCATACGCCGCGTATGAGGGGATGGGAGGCCGAGAGCAGCCAGGGCCACAGCGAAATGCACGCCGCCCATCGGCGGGACGAAGCACCCCGTCCCCGAGCTGACCGACCCCTGCCGTCCGTCCGGCGGGCGTACATACCCGAGCACGACTACCCGGCCGCCGGGAAAGTCCGGTGCAGCGGTCGACCGGTCAGGGCGTATCCGGGGGAGGTGTGCCGGCCGGTGACAGAATCCGCTTTGCCGGTCCGGTGGTTGAGGTCGGGCCGGGCGCTCGGACGGTGGCCGCGCCGCTGCGGCCGGCTCTTCTGAGACCGCCGTCTCCCGGGCGGGTGTGTGGAGGGTGTGGTGTCCGCGAGGTCTGGAGGAGCCGGGGGCTTCTACCGGGTCTTCCGCACGTGGGTGGTGTCGGCGTCGAGGGGGGTGCCGTCGGTGGTGACCGGTGTGAACTCCGGTACCGGGGCGCCGTGCCGGTCGACGAGGGTGGAGTGGGTCTCGCCGGGGGCGAAGGCGTGGCGTTCTCCCCACTGGCGCAGAGTGAGGATGACGGGGAAGAGGGCGCGGCCGGCATCGGTGAGTACGTACTCCTGGCGGCGGCCCGACGGTGCGGTGCGCTGGGCGAGCAGTCCGTGAGCGGTGAGCTTGCGGAGGCGGTCGGCGAGGATGTTGCGGGCGATGCCGGTGCGTCGCTGGAACTCGGTGAACGATCGTGCTCCGTCCATCGCGTCGCGGATGACGAGAAGGCTCCACCGGTCGCCGACGAGATCGAGCGTGCGGGCGACGGGGCAGTCGGGGTCGGTCCAGCCGGTGTCCGGGGCACGACCGGTGCTGCGTGACATGCCACCTCCCATAGGTTGCGGTTTGAAACCAGCATGCCGTACCGTCAAATCAGTTTCATTTTGCTACTGATTCGGTTTGGGGCGCGATGAACGCATGGCGACGGTTGCTGCTCGCGCTGGTGTGCGGTGTCGCTGTGGCGAGCATCTATGCCGCACAACCGATCCTGGAGCCGATGGGACGCGACCTCGGTTTGCCGGAAGGACTCACCGGGTGGATCGTCGCGACCGGACAGTTCGGCTACCTGGCAGGACTGGTGCTGCTGGTGCCGCTCGGCGACGTGGCCGACAGGCGCAGACTCATCGCCGTGCACCTGGCGATCACCGCAGGGGGGATGCTCATGACAGCCTCGGCGTCAGCCGCGTGGGCGGCCTTCGCCGGGCTCGCGGCGGCCGGGGTGTTCGCGGTCGTGGTGCAGACCACGGTGGCCTACGCCGCGTCGCTCTCGGAGCCCGCCGAACGCGGACGGAACATCGGTGTCGTGACCTCGGGCGTCGTGGTCGGCATCCTGGGCGCGCGGGTCGTCACCGGCGCGCTCGCCGACGTGTGGGGCTGGCGGAGCGTCTACGCCGTGCTCGCGGCCCTGTCACTCGGGTTGGCGGCCCTCGTCCTCGCAGCACTGCCGCCGGAGGGGCGCCCCGGCCCGCCCACGGAGTACCGGCAGGTCGTCGCCTCGCTCGGCGGACTGTTCGGGCAGCGCCTCTTCCTGACACGCGGGCTCATCGCGTTCTTCCTGTTCGCGTCTTTCGGAACCCTGTGGAGCGGACTGTCCCTGCCGCTGGTGCACACACCGTGGCAACTGAGCGAGAGTCAGGTCGGACTGTTCGGCATCGCCGGACTGGCCGGCGCGCTCGGCGCGGCACGTGCCGGGCGGTGGGCGGACGCAGGACGGACGGTCCCGGTCACCGGTCTCGCGCTCGCCCTGCTGGTCCTCTCGTGGGCGGCGATCGCGCAGCTGCCGTGGTCGCTGTGGCTCCTCATCGCCGGCATCGTGTTCCTCGACTTCGCGGTCCAGGCCGTACACGTGAGCAACCAGCACCTGCTCACCACCGCGCACCCGGACCGCGTCAGCAGCGTCATCGGGGGCTACATGGTCTTCTACTCACTCGGCTCCGCTCTCGGTGCGGCCGCGACCACCGCCGTCTTCGCCGTCGGCAGCTGGACCGGATCCAGTCTCCTCGGGGCCGGATTCGCGGCCTGCGCGCTGGCCGTCTGGGCGACCGACAGGCGATCGCACCACGGCAACGCGAACCTCCGGTCCGACACCGCGGACGCGCGTCACCCCCGGACGGAGACGCAAGGAGCCGACCAGACCGGACAGTTGACGAACGACTCCGGAGTGCCCTGATCACCCCCTCGCCGCCGTCGAGGCCACTGCCTGCCAGGCGCCCTGGACGACCGGGAACCGGCACACCCCGACCGGCGATCCGCTCCGCGAAGGCACCTGTCTCACCGGGCTTGAGGGGCGGCCCCGCAGAGCCGCCCCTCAAGCCCCGGCCACCAGGGGGACGGCGGCCTTCCCGCTCGTCGCATCCGCACCCAAGGCCGCAGTGCCGAAGTGAGGTTCAGTACCTGCACGCCCACCTGCCCTGCGTCCTCACCCCGCCCGCCGCCCCGGCACAAGGTAAAGCGGACGGTGACGAGGTGGCCTCCAACTCGTCGTGCCTCTCGGCGTGGTGGGCCTGATCACCGTGGTAGGGCAACCACTCGGCAGGCGCTGAGAACCCGGGTGCCGGGGTGGTCGATGGGCTTGGAAGCCGGTTTTCACCCGACCGGCGGGATTGGTCGCCCCGGACGCGCGCCTCCGTGTGCGGAGAGTGGCACGAATGTGCTCCCCGCGCGGTCCTCCGCGCTCTGACCGGGGCCGCGATGGCGGAGGCAGGCTGGTCACCGCGGGGGCTGCACCAGGCAGCCGCCGATGTCGATCAGGGAAGGGACGGAGAAGATTTTGCTGCTCCGAGGGCGTCTTCGGAATCTGCTGACCGCTGCGGTGGCCGCCATGGCCACCACGGGGCTGTCGGTATCACCGGCCCACGCCGCACCCCCGGTGGGCCAGGATGTGATCATCAGCAACTACGCCAGCAACTGGTATCTGTCCACCGACCACCAGACCGTGGCCGAGAACCAGCGCGTCCAGATCTGGGACCGTGACCCGATGGCCAACAACGGCGCCGGCAGCATCTGGCGCCTCACCCCCCGCACGGACGGAAGCTACAGCATCTCCCCGAGCGAGCCGTACGGCCGCACCCCGCAGTTCTGCCTGTCCAACGAGAAGGCCCCGGGCAGCAGCGGTGAGGGGGCCGTGTGGGTCAGGCGCTGTGCCGGCGCGGACTCGCGGCAGTCCTGGTGGGTCAACGAGACCAGCAGCCGCTCCTACATCCACACCATCACCCCCGCGAATGACCCCGACTACGCGCTGGGCCCCCACCGCGGGCTGGCCGCGGCCGACGTCCACGTCAACGTCACCCGCCGACAGGGCGGCACCCCCGCGACCGTCCAGATGTGGAAGATCAACCCTGCCTGAGGCCCAGCCGCTCAAGGCCTCTGCCGCGCCACGGTTCCGTGTCTCCGCGGGCACGGAGACACGGAACCACGCGGGAAGGGGACCCGCTCCGGCGGCCGGTGGCAGCATCACACGCCCGGCCTGTCCCAGGCGGGGACGAGACCACTCTGGCCGGCAACGAACGGGGTGCCGTCCTCACCCCGGGCGCTGACGGGATGGTCGAGGGGAAGGTGTTGCCCGGCGCTCGTGTGCTCGTACTTGTACACAGCTCGGTACGGATGCACGGTGGGGATCATCGACTGACCCCTGTGGGGCTCCAGTGCCGTATCAGCCAACGTTCGTCCTGTAGTGCCTCGGACCGCGGATGGCACATGTCTCGGCGAACGCGGCGTCTGAAATCCGCCAGCATGCTCGCGGTCGGTCGGGTGAGGATCCGCTCATGACCGCTGAAGCGCAGGGAATCCGTATCCGGCACCGCGGGCATGAACCGAAGGTCCATCCCACCGCCTACGTCGCCCCGACGGCCACGCTCGTCGGTGATGTCCGCGTGGGGCCGAGGGCGCGGGTGATGTACGGTGCGGTGCTCGATGCCGAGGGGTCTCGGATCGAGGTCGGGGAGGCGTCGGTGATCTGCGAGAACGCGGTGTTGCGCGGGTCTGCGGTCGCCGGCGATCAGCCGGTGCTTGTCGCCGATCACGTCTTCGTGGGGCCGCATGCCACGCTGCTGGGCTGTGAGGCCGGCAGGTGCGCCTATGTGGCGACCGCGGCGACGGTCCTGCAGTGCGCACGCTTGGGGGCCGGCTCGGTTGTCGCTGTCGGCGCGCTCGTCCATGCGCGCACCGTTCTGCCGGACGAGTACTTCGTGCCGCCGCACACCGTGGCGCTTGACGCGCCGGTGCGGCTGCTGGCGCCTGGCGATCCGGGCCTGGCCGAGGCCGTCAGGCGGGTGGGCTTCGCGCAGGTGGCGTTCGGCGTCGACGCGGAGTGGACCGACCGGATCAGCCGGTACGAGCACATCGCGGAGGTGCGCGTCGCCGAGTTCGGCACGCACGCGGATGATGAGGCTCTGAATCTCGGCTAGTGCCGTGCCAAGCAACATTCGCCCTGCCTGCACGGTCAGGGCATGGATGCCGGCGGCCGGCCAACCCTTGACGAGATCGAAGAGCGCTTCGTTGAGCTTGTCACGGGCCGGCTGTCCCGGGACGAGGCCGATCGCTGGGCGGCGAGGCGGGTGATGGAGGGCGGGATCGTCTGGGACGACCTCTCCTGGTGGGCGCTGGACCGCCTCTACGGAATCGATCTCCCTGCGGGCGAGAGCGGCGGCTGCCTGCACGACGACGAGCGGGTACGGGCATGGCTCGCCGGGCTGAGGGAACGTCGGGCGGGATGGTGAACGTCCTCCATGAGGATGCCCGCCGCACCGGGAAGAGGATGGGAACCGTGACGGATTCCTGGACCGCGGTCCACGTCAGCCACCATCAGTTCTGTCTCCTCGACGCCGGTCTCTCCGACACCGACTTCGGAGAGGAGGGGGCCGATTACTCCAACGGCCTGATCGTGGTCATGTCCCGTGGCGCGAAGATCCACACCGGGATCTACGCCGGAAACGTCCGTGTCCAGGCACGTCCCCTGCCCGGCCCGCCCGAGCAGCTCGATTCGGGCCCCTGGGAGGAGATCGTCGAGGCCGGCGTGTACTCGGCCACCGGACGACTGGCTGTGGAGATCCTCTTTCCCGACACCTACCCGGACACCTACCTCCAGCTCCCCGAGCTCGCCGAGGCCGGGCCGGGCTGGTACCGGCTGCGAGCCCACGCCCGCGGCCGCGACGCCGCCCCCGACGCCGTGCGGGAGGATCCGGTCGAGGACTACCTGTTGCTGTGCTGGCCGGCCGAGCAGACTCCCACCCGCATGATCCGCACCACCGACCGCTGCGGCCGGCAACTGCGCAACTCCGCCGCCCGTCACCCTGTCCGCCCCCGCACAGGCCCCGTCCCGGACATGCCGGACGCCGAGCAGGCCTATCAGCAGATACTGAGCGACAACCTCCGACGGCGTGGCGCCCACCGGCCATCCCGATGATCTGACAGGCCAATGGGCCCGTCCTCGCAGGGTCTTCGACGCGGCTACGCCGCCGCCCACTCCAGCCCGAGGTCGGCCTGCGTCTGTGTCCAGGAGCAGTGTCTGTGATCAGGGGCGGGTGGTCTGGCCCGGGCCGCGCTGCTCTTCGGGGAGGGTGGAGGTTATGACGGCCAGCGTGATCGGCATGATCATTGCGGCGCCGATGCCGCTGACCACGCGCGTGGTGATCATCACCTCCGTTGTCGGGGCCAGGGCGGCGACCGCGGTGGCGATGCCGAAGACTGCCGGCCTGGCAACGAGCATGGGCTTGCGGCCCAGGCGGTCACCCAGGGAGCCGAGCGGCAGCAGCAGCGCGGCCAGGGCAGGGGTGTAGATGTTGATGATCCACAGGACTGTGCTCTGGGAAGCGTCGAATTCCACGGCCATGTGGGTCTGCGCGACGTTCAGCCCGGTCACCGAGGCGATGACCGCCATCAGGGCGATCGAGACGGTGATCAGGACCGAGCGCAGTTGACGCGGATCAGGGGCACCCCCACCGTCGGTCGGCGTGCCCTGTACGGGCTGGTTCGTGCTCATGGATTCCTCTCGAATCGGGCATGCCGAGTCAGCGCCGGAGCAGGGCCGGTCGCCGGCTGAAGGAGGGTGAGCGGGGCCCGGGCCCCCGCACGCATCGAGGGCGTGCGGCGGCCGGTGCCGCGTCGGATGTCAGAGGGCGGGAGTTTCGTCCTGGGCTGCGGCGAGGGCCGTGCCGGTGTCCGCGGTGGCCAACAGGCTGTTGATGTGGGCGCCGGCCAGGGCACCGGCCGCTGCGGAAGCGCCGACCTGGGCGGTGAGGTCGGTGGCGTTGCCGGCCACCGCAGACGCGGAAGCCGCCGCGGTGGCCGGCCACCGGCGTTCGACCGTACCGCCCACCGGACTGCAACAGGGGCGAGCGGCGCATCAGCCGCCTCGAGCGATGGCACGGCCTGGCCATGCGCACCGACAAACTCGCCCTGCACCACCTGGCCGGACTCCACCTCGCAGCCGTCCTCATCCGGTCACAGCGGTGACCGCGGAGCTGGAGGCGCTGGACCGCCTCCGTTCGTGGAGGACTACCCCGGGGGTGTCGCCGACACCGAGGCCCGGCTGCGGAACAGGGATACGCGACCTCGCCACGACGCTGACCGCGCACCCGTTCTGGGCGCCCTTCAGCGGCCCGGAGCGAGTCGCGGCCCGGCTGCGTGCCTGCCGGGCGTGCTGCCGCTGTCCCGCGCCCTCCATGCGGACGCACGCCGCCGTCGGGCTTGCACGCGCCGCTACCGGGACGAACCCGGTCGTCCTACTGTTTTCCCGCAAGCGCGGGGCGGTTCTTCGCCGATCACCGTACGAGGCGGCGGACGCGCTCCTCACCCGACAGGGCTTTGCCTGCTGCAGAGCCGACGGACAGGCGCCGGAACTCGATCGCCTGCCCGGAACGTCCCTCGGCTCACCACCTGAACGAGGCAGCAGGCCTGCAGGTGACCCTTTCGTTCATCTGGCAACTCCTTCCCCCCACCCCTGGCTTTGGGAGGTTTCCGCATGCGCGGATCCTTGAAGCGACACCGATGGCCCGGCCGCTACCGGTGGCTGACGGCTGCGGCCGTCACCGGACTCATGACGAGCGGTGTCATACCAGCCACCGCCACTGCGTCCACATCGGGGCGGACCACTGCCGCCGCGTCCACATCGGAGCGGGCCGCCGCCGCGACGGCGGGCACGCCCGTCACGGCCACCACGGCCGACGGGTCGGTGGCGGTCTTCGTCCGACACCCCAACGGGTCTCTCCACCGGCGGGTGCGCGATGCCGACACGGGCGAGTGGCGCAACTGGGTCAACACCGGCGGAAAGGCCGTCGGCAACCCGGCAGTGGCCCACAACCTGAACGGGCGGCTGGAGGTCTTCGTCCGACGCGCGGACAACCGCCTCTGGCGGCAGAGGCAGTCCGCCGGAGGCGGCTGGGGCACATGGCAGGACATGGGGACGCCCCCGAACACCACCGTGGCCGGGCGCCCGGTCGTGGTCGCGAACAACAACACCTTCTCCCACCCGAACCCCGACAGCCAGGGCCGGGTGCGGGGCAACACCGACGGCCGACTCGAACTCTTCGTCCGCGGCGGTGACGGCGGCCTGTGGCACCGGGCCCAGTCGGCCCCCAACGGCACCGGCTGGAGTCCGTGGGAGCGGCTCGGCGCCAACCGCGTCGGCAACCCCACCGCCGTGGTAACCGCCGACGGACGCATCGCACTGTTCTCCCGGACGGCCAACGGCCACCTGTGGCATCGCGCCCAGAAACATCCGGGCACCCAGCAGACACCGCTGCCCGCGGACAACTGGTCGAAGTGGCAGGACCTGGGCGACGGGTACACCGGCGACATCGCCGTGGGCACCAACCAGACCACGTCCGGGACGCTGCTGCAGGTGTTCGGCAACCGGAGCGACGGACGGCTCTGGACCCTCACTCAGAGCGCACCCGGCACGTCGAGCAGCCCCAACGGCACCTGGGACACCGCGCACATGCTGAACCTCGGCCCGGCCCTGGCGGGCCCGCCCGTGGTGGCCGCCAACAGCGACGGCCGACTCACCCTGTTCGGCGTGAACGCCAACCACCTGGCCGCCTACCGCAGCCAGACCGAATCCGCCGAGCCCGGCACCAACCCGAACGGCATCTGGGAGGGCGGCTGGGCCACCCTGGGCCGGCGGCAGCTCCAGTCGGTGACCGCCCGGTTGAGCTCCCGGGGCGGTTTCGAGGTCTTCGGCGCCGGCAACGGCTCCACCACCCTCTACCAGCGCGGCCAGCTCGCGGCCGGCACTCCGTCCTCACCGCGTGGCGTCTGGGTGAGGTGGGCCGATCTCGCGCCCATCGGCTCCGGCCGCTGTGCGGGCCCCGGCACCCTGCACTGCCTCAACCTCACCAACATCGGCCTCGGCCTCGCCGCGGACCTCGAGGACCCGGCGGAGGCCCACCCCTACATCGTGCGGTCCGCCGTCGACCCGGCGAACCCTCCCCGGCAGCGGTGGTCGCTCCATGCCGTCCCCGACTCCAACGGCGCAAAGTTCACCATCGTGCACAACAACGGCAAGTGCATCGACGAGAAGAGCGAGTTCCTCGGCCCCTGGCACCTGCAACTCCTGGACTGCGTGACGGGCAAAACGGCCCAGCAGTGGACCCTCGAACCCGTGACGCCGAACACCACCAGCGACCCCACCGCCTACCGGATCCGCCAGGTCAGCAACCCCGACGTGTGTCTCACCGCCCTCAAGGACGACTACTACGATCCCGGCGGCGCTTTCCACGACTCCCGGCAGTTGGAGCGGATCAGCTGCGAGACCACCAACCCGAACTTCCACAACACCTGGCGGCTGGGCCGCGGCACGGCCACCGCACCGGGCGTGCTGGACTTCGCGCTCAACCACGCCGCCGAACAGTGCGCCGCCGACAGCAAGAACAACTCCTGCACGTTCGTCGACGTCACCACTCCTTCCGCCTACCAGGCGAACGGCGGTTGCGTGGTCGGCAGCGTCCTGTACAACGGCAGCACCCGGCCGGCCGACTACACGGCCGGCTGGGCTCGTACGAGCGGCTCGGAGTGGGCCGTCGCCGGAACCCTGGCGTTCAACTTCTCCGATTTCTTCAGCACTCAGTTCACCACCAGCCATGCCTGGGTCGAGCAGGACACCTTCACCGAGTCGGTCAAGGTCACCGTCCCGCGCCAGCGGTTCGGCTGGGTCGAGTACGCTCCGGTCGTACGCCAGGCCATCGGGCACTGGAAGATCACTCTGGGCGGCCGGAGCTGGACCGTCCCCGGCCGCAGCCTCTCGGTGGCCAAGAACGGCACCAACGGCGTCAACGACCTCCGTGTCGCCAGGACCGCGAGCGTGCCGCCCATCAAGCCCCAGTGCACCCGATGATCCCCTGACACCCTCCGCCTCCAGGGGGCACTCCCCGGCGGACGTCTCCCGGAGCGGAGCGGTGGGCTCCGCCATCGCGGCGAGGTCCCCGGCCGGTACATCTGCGCCCCGTCCCGTTCCGCCCGGCTTCCGGACGGGACGGGGCGGTGCGCTACCGGAGGGCGAAGCAGCCGGGCATGCTGCCGGCGCGGACCTCATCAGCGGTGCCCCGCTCCGTGGTGTGTGAGCGGAACACGCTGACGGAGTCGACGCATGCGCGGGTCGGCTTCCGGACCACAACCCCGGACCGCGCCGGCTACGGTGCCCTCGTCCACTCGGCTCAGGTCGCCCGTCACGCCAGGTGCCGTCTGCGCGACGCACTCACCGAAGGAAGGCATGAGCAGCCGTCTGCTACGCCGCCATCGCCCGCAAACCCTGACCCCGCAACGGCACACCCGGCAGACCACTCTCGCTAGCTTGAGCGGGCGCAGCTTCCCCGATCGGCGCTCTGTGGCCCGTCGCCGGACGGGCGGATGTCGAAGTCGAAGATGGCGGTGGGCAGATAGAGCGTGGCGCAGGAGTTGGGGATGTCGACCACGCCGCTGAAACGGCCTTCGATCGGGGCGGCTCCGAGGAGCAGGTAGGCCTGCTCGGGTGAGTAGCCGAACTTGGTCAGGTACTCGATCGCGTTCAGGCAGGCCCGCCGATAGGCGACCTGTGAGTCGAGGTAGTGCTGGCGGCCGTCTTCGTCGACGGAGAAGCCGACGAAAGTGAGGAACTCGCTGTAGCGCGGCTCGACGTTGCCGGGGTAGAACACGGGGTTCGTCGTCACCCCGTAGGTTTGCATGCCGCCCTTGATGAGGTCGACGCCGAGATCGAGGTAGCCGCCCATCTCGATTGCGCCGCAGAAGGTGATCTCGCCGTCGCCCTGGCTGAAGTGCAGGTCACCGGCGGACAGTTTGCCACCCTCGACATACACCGGCAGGAAGATCCGGGCGCCGCGGGTGAGGTTCTTGATGTCCTGGTTGCCGCCGTTCTCACGTGGCGGCTGGGTTCGTGCCGCCTCCCGTGCGGCGCGTTCGAATGCGTCGCCTTCCAGCGTGCCGAGGATTGCCCCTTGCGGATCCGGCGGCAACGCGAGTGGGGGCACTCGGTCGGGATCGGTCGCGATGAGTTCGGCCTCCCGGGCGTTCCACTGACCGAGCAGGTCGTGCGACGGGGCGGTGCCGATGAGGCCTGGGTGGGTGATGCCGGTGAAGCGCACGCCGGGCAGGTGGCGGGAGGTCGCGATCTGCCCGTGGAAGTCCCAGACCGCCTTGTACGCGTCCGGGAAGTGCTCGGTGAGGAAACCGCCGCCGTTGGCCTTGGCGAAGATGCCCGTGTAGCCCCAGCCTTGGCCGGCGACCGGCCCGGTCTCCTGTGGGACGGGACCGATGTCGAGGATGTCGACCACCAGCAGGTCACCGGGCTGCGCACCCTCGACGGCGATCGGTCCGCTCAGAGGATGGACGATCGAGAGATCGAGGTCGCGGATGTCGTTGGCGGAGTCGTCGTTGTGCACCGTCCCGTCGAACCACTCCCGGCATTCGAGACGGAACTCGGTGCCGGGCCGAACGGTCGCCACCGGCGGGATGTCGGGGTGCCAGCGGTTGTGCGGCGGGACTGCCTGGTCGTAGAACGACCGGGACTGGTCGATGCTGAAGAGCACTTCGGGCATCTGCCGCTCCTTCCTGTGGGTCACGGCCTCGGGAGGCGTGCGTGCGGTGGGTTCGGCGGATGAGCATGACGACGGGGTGGTGCGGGCATGCGGTGTCGCACCGTCGGCTCGTGTGCGCTGGCCTCGGCGGCGTCGCGCGCCCGTCTCAGGGAGGAGCGGGGCGAGGTGATGGCGGGCGGGGTGTATACACGCGTCGCCGCTCCGCCGCATGTGGCGCACCTCGGCTCATGTACCGGGGCATCGATCGGACGGACGACCTCGAACACGCCGCACTGTCCGCACGCGTAGTCGTACCTCGCCATGTGAGAGCCTCCGCGTCACATTCGGGGCGGACCGGGGGCGTGATGGCGCTGGCTGGACTTCCCCACTGCCGCTGAAGCAGTTCGTGGTGGTTTGAGCGTAACGATCGTTCAACGGTGTAGCTGAACGACTCGGTGTGGGGTAACTCCATTGGATGTGATGGCGCGCAAATGGGGGTCGCGCTGTGTTCGACAGGTCCAACGGGGGTCGACGACCTTGTCGGTGGCCACTTTCAGTACGGTGAACAGAGCGGTGGTGCACTCCGAAATAGTCGTGGGCCCGCCTTTCGGGGATTCCGGGCCGCAGCGGCAGAATCGGGGCATTGCGAGCCGGTGCCTGGGGCCGAGGCTTCTCGTCGCAGCAGAACACGACGCATTCTCCGGGTGGGCGGAAACATCACCCCGCCGTGGTTACGCCGATCGCATCACTCACGACGTAGGACACATCTGATTGGTAGCCCTGTGTCCTGCATGGGTTGAGGGGGCAGGTCATGAGTGTGCGGGCCGGTGGGCAAGCTGCCGGTAGGTGTCATCGCCCCAGACAGTGCCGTGCCGCGGGCAGACCCTCCCCGGTCACCAGCGCTGCCAGTACGGCCGGAGGAGCTGTCTCGTTCGCCGCCACAGCGCGGCGGACCTCGGCGTGCGGATGCGCCGCGAGCCGTGTGGCCACATCCGGTGCGGCCCACAAGGCGAGCTCGGCGACGACCCGTACATCCGGGTCCGCCGCGAGCGTGTCCACCACATCGGACGGGAGGCCGGGGCAGGCCGCAAGCTTCTCCCGGCGCTCAGGGAGCGGGTCCGCCGCCAGGTGCCGCGCCCACTCCGGGTGTCCGGCGCCCTGGTCGAGCAGGGCGAGGGCGGCATCCGGCCGGGCAGAGGGATCGATGTCGGCGGCGGTCAGCCGCCCCTCGTACGCGAGCCGCATCACGCTCCCGCCGACGCGCTCGGCCAAGGCGACCGCCTGTGCGCGGCCGAGGTCCGCGCGGCAGGCGAGGTTCGCGGCGATGTCGTCGTCCGCGATGGATATCAGCCGGTCGACCAGTTCGGGTGACAGGGCCGGGTTGGAGGCGAGCCCGCACAGGATGTGATGCACGAAGGCATCCTGCCCGGAACGTGGAAGACGGGTGGGCGCCGGCCGCCCGGGGACACGCCGACAGCAGCCGCTGCCTCCTCACCGAGCAGCCCCTCGGAGATCTCACGCCAGAACAGTCTCTCGACCTCCCGCCGCGTCGAGGGCCGTCCCGGCGGCTTCATGGGCGACCGCCTCGTCAACTCCGTCATCCAATCCGCTGGTCGTCCCACAACGCACCTCTCTGATCAGGGGTGGTGCGAGGACTGGTTGAACCCAAGGTGGGCGGGGGCCTCCAGTGCGGTGTCTTCGCCCCACCGTGTCGGCTTTCTGTCGGCGGGCCAAACCCCCTGAATGAAGGCTGTGGTGGCAGGGGGGAGCGCGATGACAGCGCGCATAGGCATTTTCCGGAAGTGGAATGAGCTGATGAACCGTCTGTGCAGGAAAGCCGCTTCACCCGAACGGCCGATACGTTTTTCCTGTGGCGTGCTTGCCGTGGCGGTGGGTGTCTGACCGGTTCCCGCCGGTACTGACACGGCAGCTGTAGTCCTGGTGTCTGCGCTGGTCAGCTCTCTGCGGGGCCGGGCGGGGGCATGGGTACGGCCACCACGGTCGTGAACGTTCGCGGCGATGTTCCAGGAAGCGGTGGCCGTGGAGGTCACGGTAGCCCAAGCCGTCCGGGACCGGGTGTTCACAGCGGTGATGGACGCGATCGCGGGCTGTTTCGCGCGGCATGAGACGCGGGCGGTGGCGGAGACGAACGCCGGGCTGCTGGGAGGTGGACATCCGGAACTGCTGGACCCTGGCCCAGGCGCTGGGGCATCCCGGTCCGCGCCGGCCGCAGCACCTGTTGTAGAGCCGAGGTTCGACCGCGACCGGGCCAGGGGGGAGATCGCCCGTCTCCTCGTGCAGGAACCCGCAAGCCAGAATGTGGTGCTGGTCGCGGACGAGATCGGGAACGCGAAGTCCTCCACCGACTGCGTGGGAGATGGCCGCCAGTGCTCCGGCGCGCTCAAGGACGTGAGCCTGTGCCAGGTAGCCGTCCACCTCGCCGCCGTCACCCAGACCGCGAGGGTGGTGATCGACCGGGCTCTGTGTCTGCCGAAGGACTGGGCCGCTGACGAGGAACCCCGCGAGGCGGTCGGCATCCTGGAGGAGATCATGTTCGCGACCACACCAGGCCGCCACCACGGCTGCGGCACCGCTGTGCGTTCGGTCAGGGCCCGATGAAGGGCAGGACGGCGGCGGCCGGCTCGGCTGGAGCCGCCGGACCATACGCCGCTCAGTCGAGCGGAACGATGAGCTCTCGATGATGAACCGGGGACTGCGGGCATTCCCAGACAGGCTCCCCGGCGACGACGTGGGCCACCAGAGGGTGCGGGTGCCCAGGGCAGGGGGGAATCGGATCACCGCATGCGGCTTCGATGAGGTGGTCCTGCAGTTGGGAGGCGAGAGACATGACGGCCTCCGCACGGTCCACTCCCAGCGTGAAATGCGCCGCGAGGGTCTCCGGCTGCTCGGCTGAGCTGTCGGCGATGAACACGACCTCGGATTCGACGGCGGCCACGCCTTCCAGAAGAGCTTCCTCCGGCATCCTGAAGGGGGTGCGATCGACGGGTGCGATCTCCGTGACGTGCCAGGACTGACCGGACTGGCCCAAGCGGTCGAGGATCCCCTGGGCCAGCCGGCGGACTTCGTCTTCGGGCATTGTCCTATCGTGCACGAGCTCGCCAGAGTTCCGTACGCGCTGTTTCAGCGCTCTTCGGTATCCAGCCACACGGATCGGCGATACGTCGAACTCGTACCTGCTGCGCGCGGACAATCGCGTTCACCGCTTCCGCTTGATGCGGCCGGAGCTTGATATCAGCCATTCTTTCCTCTCTCCGCACGAGGGCCTTCTTGCGTGCGGTAACGGAGCTAACAATATATGAGGAGCGGGTGTTATGTACATAGGAAATTGCATGGCAAAGGCTTTAGTGCAGCGTCTGGAGCGTCTGTGTGCGTTGACGGGTGAATTCGGTTGCGGCTTCTTCGGCCGGCGGCTGATGCTGGAGCGATGGACCAGACCCGGGATGTTGTGGACTTGGTGAGTGACACTCTGGGGGCCGAGGTCATCGGCGTGTATCTTCACGGCTCCTCTGTGCTGGGTGGCCTGCGGCCGGCCAGCGACGTGGACGTTCTCGTCGTCTCCCGGCGACGGATGAAGGACCGGGAACGGCGGGTACTCCTCGCAGGGCTGCTCCAGATCTCCGGTATGGAAGCCGGGATGCGCCCGATCGAACTCACCGTCGTCTCCCAGCCCGACGTGCGTCCCTGGCGGTTTCCGCCGACCGGTGACTTTCTGTACGGCGAGTGGATGCGCGAGGAGTTCGAGGCCGGGGGAGTCCCACAACCGGTGCCGATGCCGGATCTGGCCCTGCTGGTGACGATGGTGCTGGCCGGCGACCACCCCCTTGTCGGCCAGCCCCCGGCCCAGGTCTTCGACCCCATCCCGCACGCGGACCTGGTACAGGCGAGTGTGGCGGGCATCCCCGAGCTGCTCGACGATCTGGACAGTGACACCCGCAACGTCGTGCTGACCCTTGCCCGTATCTGGACCACGCTCGCCACCGGCGATATCAAGCCGAAGAACACCGCCGCCGACTGGGTTCTCACCCGGCTCCCGCCAGAGCATCGCCCCGTCCTGGAACATGCCAGGAGGTTGTATCTCACGTGCCGATACTCCGAGGAAGTCTGGAGCGACGACCTGAAAGCAGGAGTACATCCGTATGCAGACCACGTACTGGCTGAAATCGGACGACTGTCACAAGAGTGTATTGATGGAATATCGGACCCTCTGTAGTTCCAGATACGGGCCGGTTCCTCGCTCTCCGGGGATGGTGTGTTTTCCCAGACTCTACATGCTGAATGCATCCCCACGCATCAGGAATCCGCCAACCCGACCGGCCCCACCCCTCCCCCCGTGGCTATGTCGTCTCAAGTGGATTGCAGGTTGAAGGCTTTCTTCTGGTTCTCTGGCCTACAGTGCTGCAAGGAGTGAAAAGGTAATCAAGTGGGTTTGGTCGGCAAATCAGTGCTATGACCTGCGAAGGTGCAGGAATTGAGACAAGCCTGCAATCTCGTTTAGACGAAATTTACAAGCCATCTCATTTGGCGAGTCGGCGGTAGCGGATGAGGGGGCAGGCGATGCTGGTGAAGGCCAGAAAGTGTTCGGCTTTGCGTTCGTAGCGGCGGTGGAGTCGACGGCAGCCGGCCGACCAGGACACCGTTCTCTCGACCACCCATCGGCGGCGGCCGAGTCGTTGTGAGGAGTCGACGCCCTTGCGGGCGATGCGGTGGCGGATGCCGCGAAGTCGAAGCCATCGCCGCAGGTGGTCGTAGTCGTAGCCCTTGTCGGCGTGCAGTTTCGCCGGACGCCGACGGCGTGGGCCCCGTCGGGAGCGGATGGGCGGGATACCGCGCACGAGCGGGACGAGGGCTTGGCTGTCGTGGGTGTTGGCTCCGGAGATACCGACCGAGAAGGGCAGACCATTCCGGTCGGTGATCAAGTGGGCCTTCGAGCCGTACTTGCCCCGATCGACAAGATTCAGGCCGGTCAGCTCCCCCTTTTCATCGCCCGCATGGTCACCGAGTTGATCGCGCAGCGGGTCCGATCCAGCTCGCCCCGGGCACCGAGCTCGTCCAGCACCAGGCGGTGCAGCCCGGCCCACGCCCGCGCCCGGCCCCACTCGGCGAACCGCCGGTGCGCGGTTGCCCCGGACGGACCGAACGACGCAGACGGCAACTGTTGCCAGGTACATCCCGAGGTGGTCACGGAGATGATCGCGGCCAGCACCTCCCGGTCACCGTGCCGGCGGCGGCCGCCGCCCCGCGGCCGCATCACCCAACCCGCCGGCATCCGGCACATCGCCGCCGGACTCGACCGCACCCTCCCGGCCATGGAACCCTGACCGGCCTACCGGCGGGCCAGCCGCAGGCAGGTCACTCTTCGCCGGTCAGGTGCGCAACCATCGTCTGCATCGCCCGGGCTGCGCGGATGCGCAGCGCCTGCGCGCTGTAGGCGTCGGGATCGGCGGTGATGCGGGCGTGGAGGACGACCGGGCCCTTGCGTGCCATGATCTCCGAAACCGGCCAGGGCCCTCGGGGAGCCTTTTGGCCCTGCGCGGTCTGGGAGGAGGTGGCCGACCAGGCCAGGATCTCGTCCACGCCGTCGATCCCGGCGTTGTCCATGTGGATGTCGTCGTAGCGCAGCGCGTCGCCGTAGTACCAGGTCCGGCACTGGTCCAAGGCGGCGCGCATGTCCGGGAGTTGGAGGCGGGCGGTGGACTGCCGCTCGTGCACGAGAACCATCGAATCAGCCTCGCTGATGATCGAACCCGATGGTCCCGAGCCGGGGGCCTCCACGTTGCGGACCCATCCCACCAGATCGGTGGATGGGTCGGGGTCCTGCTGCCAGCGGCAGTCCTCATCGGGCCGACCCATCGATATCTCGCTCAGGTCGTACTCGTAGTTGCCGTTCCGTCGCTGGAAATCCTTCCCCCACTGCTGCGGCGTGAGCGCCGTGCGCCGCGCGACCTGCTCGGCCTGAGCCGTTCCCACGGGCGGTTTCCAGCCCTCACCGCCGTCCCCGTGATCACTGTCGCTGCCGTTACCGCACGCGGTGAGGAGCAGCAACGTACACGAGGCGCCCAGCACGGCAGCCCGTCGAAACATCAATCTTCCCCCACTCGCTGATCTTCGGCATCCTGCCATATAAGGGGCCGACACACCTGACCGCCTTCTCCCTGAGCGCGCGGAGCGGCGCTGCGAGCCCAAGCGGTGACCGCCGGCGTCGGCCGCACCGGCAGCCGAGCGCTCTCCGTGGCTCCGTCACCGACCGGGTGGCCGACGCGACGACGGTGCCGGTACCGCTTGGGCAGCAGCGGACGGCTTGAGGACCCCGCCGCCGGCGCAGGCAGCCGGGGTGTGTCCGGGTGTTCGGGCAGACGCGGAAGGCCGCCGTATTGCCCGCTCAGCTTCCCGTGGCCGGTTCTTGGTTCTTACTCCGCCGGACAGAGGACGGGCTGCGCTGCGGTTCCGGCGCACCGCGGTACATCAGCGGCCGGCTGCGCGGGTGCCTCAGAGGCTGCTGTCGTTATCGGCGCTGCTCTGCTCGGCGGGCTTCGCTGCGCAGCCGGCCGATGTTGACGGCGATCGATGTGGCGACCACGAAGGGGATCACCCTCGACGGCCCGGCGGACCCGAAGAACGGCACCATCACGCAGGCGACCAGGGAGACCGCCAGCGCCGCCCACATGACCCACTCATGCTTCACCTTCGTCCCCACTGCCCCCATCCCCCAGACCACGTTCCTGCGGCCCCAGGCTTCACGGACCTGGCGTCCGCCGCCCTGTCGGCATACTCTCCGGCCCGGCCCGGTGAAACAAGCCCCCCTGCCCTAAGGGCTGTCCCGTATAACGCTGTGACCTGGGAGATCGACCGACGGTACTGTCGGCCGATGGAGCCTGAGAAGTCGAACGAGTGCCCGCTTCATGGTGCTGGGGTGAGCGCGCAGAGCTTGGTGGGTCGTCGGCTCGTGGAGGTCGTCGGCTCGTGGCATTTGTACGGCAGTGATGGCCTTGCAGGCCCGATGGATGTGTGGCTGATCGATGACCGGGGTGCCGTCACCCACCTCACGACCGGATCGGATGGGTGTCTGATCGTTGAGGCGTCGAAGCCGCACATCGGCTACGACATGGGCACCTCGGGGCGCGTCACAGTGGGGGCGATCGGTGAGCAGACGCCGTTCGCGGACCACATCGGGGAGGATGTTTTGGCGGTGCGGGAGGAACATGCGCCGAACACTGGGCGCGTCGCCCTGGAGCTCACGTTCCTCACGGGTCGGGTCCGTTGTGAGAGCTGGGCCGGGGACCTCCGGTTGACCTCGGTGTGATGATCTTGGCGTGACTGGTGTGATCACGGCGTCAGAGTCGTCTTTGATAGGCCCGTTCACTGGGCTCAGCCCGAGGCTGTTCCGGAAGCTGGTGACCATGCTGCGACGCGAAGGGGCAGACGCGAGACGCAGGGGCCGGCCGTGGAGCCTTCCGCTCGAGGACAGGGTGCTGCTGGTCGCCACCTACTGGCGAACGAACCTCACCATGCGCCAGCTCGGCCCTCTGTTCGGAGTGTCCAAGTCAGCGGCGGGCCGCATCATTGACCATCTAGGGCCGATACTCGCGCTCCAGCCGCGCAAGCGGTTCGCCAAGGGCACCGTGCTCATCGTGGACGGCACTCTCGTCCCGACCCGCGATCACACCGTGGCCGAGCGGTCGAAGAACTATCGGTATTCCACGAACCACCAGGTCGTGATCGACGCCGACAGCCGCCTGGTCGTGGTGGTTGGCCAGCCGCTTGCCGGCAACCGCAACGACTGCAAGGCGTGGGAGGAGTCTGGCGCCAAAGCTGCCGTCGGCAGGACGCTCACGATCGCCGATGGCGGCTATCCGGGCACGGGACTCGTGATCCCTCACCGTCACGAGCGCGGCCAGGCTGGACTCCCGGCCTGGAAGGAGGAACACAACCGCTCCCACAAGCAGGTTCGGGCCCGTGTCGAGCACGTCTTCGCCCGCATGAAGACCTGGAAGATCCTCCGCGACTGCCGACTCAAAGGCGACGGAGTCCACCACGCCATGCTCGGCATTGCCCGTTTACACAACCTCGCCTTGGCCGGATAGCGGCGAGCGCACGCGCCGCAACTGCCCTGCCCATCTCGACTCAAAGATCGGTTACGGGACAGCCCTTAGGTCGGCCAAGGCAGGACACCACCTCTTCCGGCCGCACCCACCCACGGCAACGAACTGCCGAAGCGGCCAGCCGCGCGGAGGCGCCGCATACACACAGGTGGCCGGCCTCCTGAGCCCAGGCGAGGACGGGCGGGGGACGGCGGCGGAGCACACCGGCACCGTCCTCGGCTCCGGTCCGCCCGCCCGGGCCGGGGCCATCCCAAGGCCGCGGGAGGGGGGAGTGCTTCAGAAGCCGACCATGGATTTGTCCAGCACTCCGCCCGGCGCACCGTGGACGCTGCACCGGGCGGAGTGCCCTGCCCTGCGGCGCAGGCCGAACCCCGCGGCGAAGCAGCAGGCGAAGAGCCCGCCGAGGACCGCGGCCACGGCCGGGCCGTAGACGACGTACACACCACAGGCGATGCCCGCCCACAGCAGGAGGGGCGCCAGCGGGCCGCGCAGCACCGCCCAGATCCGAAGCCGTACGGCGCCGGGCGGCAGGGCGCGTTCGTTCCACACCTCGATGTGGTTTCGGGTTCCGCGGTACTCCGGGTGCATCAGGCCGTTCCACCTCCGGCGTCCCCGGCGCGGCCGGCGGCCGGCGGCAGACAACCGGGAGGGCTCGCAGGGGGGCAGGGTATGGGCGCCAGGTTCAGGTGGTGGTCCAGGTGCGCAGTCGGCGGGCTATGCCGGCGACTCCGAGCGTGCCGGAGGCCGCGTCCCGTACCAGGGCGACGGCTTCCTTGGGCGGGTAGTCCAGTCGGTGGCCGTTCAGGGCGAGGAAAGCTTCGGTCGAGTGCCAGGCGAACGCCTCGTTCGAGTGTTCCAGGCAGGGGAGCTTGGCCAGGGTCTGCAGCAGCGCGCCGGCCTTGAGATGCGGTGAACCGTAGACCTCGTGGCCCAGGGCCTGGGCGCCGGTGCGGGCGACCGCCGCGTACAGCGGCCCCAGGTCGTCGACTTGGGGGTCACCGTCGAGGAGTTCGGCGGCGTGCAGCAGGAAGGGAACGTCCAGCCGGTGGGCCGGGTCGGGCTCGCTCACGCGGCGTCGCCCCGCCCCGGCCGCGCGTGCCGGCCCATCTCGTGCCGGGCGGCCCGTTCGGCGGCCCGCTGCTCGGCGGTGGGATCGCCGGCGCCGGGCTCGGCGGCGAACGCCGCGCCGCTGCGGGCCATCGACGCTCTGAAGGCGTCCAGGAACCGTCGCTCCACGGCGGTGGCGCGGTCGTAGGCGGCCGACAGGATGTACTCCTGCATGCTCACTCCCGCTTCCCGGGCGGCCGCCGCGATCGCGGCCCGCTGCTCCGGGTCGGGAAACCGCAGATTCATTGCCTTCGACTCCGACATGGCCCCCACGGTACCAGCGGTACCGGCAGTACCACACCATCGTCGGGACTACGGTCGCAGGACTCGGCCCCACCCCGGCACCGCTCGCGTGGCCCCGCCCGCGGCAGCCGTGCCGTTCCTGCAGTCCGACCCGCAACCCGGCCTTGTGCCGGGCTCCTGCCGGGCCGACCGCACCGCCTCGCCCGTGGCACGCACCCACCCTTCCGGCCTTGAGTCAAAGCCGCCAACCCGCACGCGAAGTCCCGCGATTCGGGTGCTCGCGTACGGGTTGCGGTGTCCTGTCACCTGGGCAAGGGTCAACAGTGGTCCCACCACCAGGAGGTGCTCGGGTAGGGCAGGGGGCCGGTGTTCGTGGTCGACAGCGAGGGCGCCCAGCAGGCGGGGGTCTTGACGACGTCTTCCAGAGCCATGCGTCCGGCGGGTGACGGGTTGTAGCGCGGCGCGCACAAGTTGGCTTCGGTGTTGGAGACGATGAAGTGGCCGAGCCGCTCGATGAGGTACTGCAGGGGTGGTTCGGCCGAGGGCATCAGTCGCTCGCGCAGGCGGAGGAAAAGGAGCATCAGGCGGTCGCGCGTCTCGATCGCAGCGGCGACGGCCTGCTCGAAGGAAATCCCACGGGCTGCTTGCAGGACGCTCACGAAATTCGGGGAAGTCTGGCCTTCTGTTTTCTCCTTGTGATAAGAGGCGATATCGTTTTCCACTGCGACGAGCAGAGTTGTGCACATGATCAGGGCCTGGACCGCCGGTGCGTTCCATTCCTCGTCCGGGATGGGGGCAGGCCCGCACATCTCGATCCATGAGGCATACACGGAGCTGCCGATGTCGTGCATGCGCACAGCGAGGTACTCGTCTTCGGTCGGTTCGTCCAGGTGAAGCTTGTGCACGCCGCTGGTGAGCAAGCACCGCAGACCGGTGGTCAGGCGGGCAATCTGTGTCGGTGTGCACTCCGCGCGCAGCTGTTCCATCACGTCGTGCACTGCCACTACATAAGGGTTATCGTTTCCTGTCACGCGGTATCCAGGAGATTCCAGAACATGCGTGATCCGGCCCACGAGACGGATGATCTCGCCGCGCCTGCTGGGCGCGTCCGCGTGATCGAGTACCTCGTCGTCGATGATGAGCGCCCACTCGATCATGCAGCCGATGCCGTGAAGCACTGCCTTGCTGGTCTCCTGGGTGGAGAACCTTCCGAGGCACCAGGCCAGAACATTTCCGCGGGATTGCTGGGCCGCGGGGCCCGGCTCCCTTGGAAAGAAGTCGTATGTCCCCTTCCACGCTTGGACCTGAGCCGCGACGTCTGCAGGGACGTGGGGGATCTCCGGCATCGGAGAGGGGTAGTAGAAGCGCGGCGCACTACCCGGCTGAGCCGGAATCCCGGACCGGCCCACCTCCGTTGTGCTGCTGCTCATGCGTGCTCCTTCGTCGGCGCGGCGTCCTGAGGGTGAGAGACGGAATGCTTGCTTACTGCGATCGGCCGGCGGCTGCTGACTCCGCTCGGCCGGGGGATGCGGCGGACGCCCTCAGCCATGGGAGTCCGCTGAAGGGGACTGACCGGCAGTCAGCGCCCGTTGGGCTTCAAGGGGCGCGGCGTTGCGCGACTCCGCGGTTCACGGGACGGGCTGATCGGGGCAGGGCGTTGCGGGTGCGGTGGTGGAAGGCCAGGAGGCCCAGGAGCGCGGAGGCGGTGAACCACAGCAGCTGCAGAGCGAGGTAGGCGGGCACGGAGGTGGTGGAGAAACCGGCTGCGGTGGCGGCTTGGACGGAGCCGTAGGTGGGCAGCAAGTGCGTCAGCGGGTTGTCGGCGCCGGCGCTGACCAGGGGGTTCTGCAGGGCGACGTCGATGACGCTGGTCATCACCAGGGCGAACATGCCCTCGACCTCACGGCGCAGCAGGGATCCCAGGATCACGCCCATGGCCCCGTAGGTCAGCGCGGCGCAGAACAGCGCGGCGGCGAGCAGGTGGGGCTGCTTCGGTGCCCAGGCGACGCACATGGCCGCGGTGGCGTAAGCGGCCAGGAGCGCGGACGCCAGGAGCAAAGAGACGGCCTTGGCCAGAACGAGATGGGTCCGGGGGTAGCCGGCCATGGCCAGCCGCCGGTCGAAGCGACCGCCGGTGAAGGCGGCGGCGAACATCATGAACCCGGTGACCAGGGTGACGGCGTTGAGGGCGCCGGTGATCTGCGTCAGCTCGTTTCCGGCCGGCGCCAGCCTCTCTCCGGTGGCGGTCAGTTGGAACGGAGTCCCCCTGTCGGGGATGGCGAGGTAGACCAAGCCGACCCAGGTGGGAATGAAGAAGACGACCAGCAGCATGGCGAACCGGTTGCGGGCATGCTCGATCAGGTCGTATCGGGTGGCTGTGGTGAACAGGCTCAGGCGTCCGCTCATGCCGCTGCCACCGTCTCCCGGCGCAACACGCCCGCCTCCAGGCGCCACAACTGATCGAGACGTTCACTGTCGTAGGCCAGGTGGGAGACCACCAGAACGGAACGGCCGGCGTCGCGCAACCGGGCGGCCAGTTCCCAGAACCGCTGGTAGGTGTCCCAGTCGAAACCCTGGTAGGGCTCGTCCAGCAGCAGAACCCGCGGATCGTGCATGAGCGCGAGCGTGAGGTTCAGCTTCTGCCGGGTCCCGCCGCTGAGCGCCCCGGCGCGCACATCGGCGTACTGAGAGAATCGCAGAGCCTCCATGGCCTCTTCGGCATGACGCAGGTCGGCCAGCGCGAAGGCCGTCTTGAAGAACTCCAGGTGCTGTCGGACGGTCAGGGCGTCGTTGAGGACCACCTCCTGCGGACAGTAGCCGAAACGCCCTCCGTGACGCACCGTGCCGCGATCCGCTCGCAGTTCACCGGCGAGGATCTTCAGGAGGGTCGTCTTGCCCGCGCCGTTCTCGCCGATGATCCCCGCCAGCACGCCGGGCCCGAGATCCAAGTCGACACCCCGCAGAACCACCTGCCGACGGTAGGCGTGATGTACACCCCTTATCTCCACCGCGCCGCCCCCAGCCCGTCCCGTGAGTACTCTCTCCCCGTCACTCCGCCGATTCGACGGCAGGGAAACGGCGAGATCCACAACCTTGCCGCCAAACCCCCTGAAACGGTGAAACGGCACCCGTGCAGTTCGATTGGCGCATGACCAGGGCGGTCTTCGAAGAGGTCCGGCTCAGTTGACTGGTCGGTGTCGTCGCCTGCCTGTGAACGGGTGCGGATCGCGGAGCGGGCGGCGGCGTCAGCGGCGTACCCGTCCAGTCGCCGCCGCTCGCACGCTGCCAGGCGACGGCCACGCCGACGCGGATGCCGGGCAGCTTGGCAGAGCGCTCCGCGGGCGACTGCTGCGCCGCCGAGCCCACGGCGCCCACCGCGCCGCCCACCACACCGCCTGCGGATTTGGCCGTTTCGGCACCTTCGACTTCCTCACGCGCGTCAGTAGCCTGTCGCGCGTGGGGACGAGTCGGTGGGACCGCGAACGCCAGGTGAACGAGAACGTCGCCAGGGCGGAGGAACTGCGCGCGCGGGGGCGCCCGCGGGAGGCCCGGGAGTTCGCGGATCGCGCCATCGCCGCCGCGGAGGCCATCGTCGCGCAGGACCCGGCCGACGCACAGGCCCGCTGGGTGCTGGCCGGACAGTTGTACAACCGCGCCTCCCTGCGCAGCGAGCTCAACGACTACGCGGCGGGCGCCGCCGACGCGTGGCGGTCCCTGACCCTCTACGAGCCCCTGGCCGCGGAGTCACCGCAGTACCTGCCCACCTGCGCGGACGCCAGGGCCCGCCTGGCCTGGATGCTGGCCAGCGCCGGCCCGGCCGACGTGGACATGGGTTCCCCCCGCGACCACGCGGCACAGGCCGTGGCGACCTACGAGCGACTCGTGGCGGACGACCCGGCCCTCCGCCCGGACCTGGCCCGCGTGCACTACCTGCACGCCGAGGTGCTGCGCCTCCTGGACGGTGAGGGCACACCCGAGTCCGTGGCCGCCTACGCGGCCTGCGTGCGCGAGTACCGGTCCCTCGGCCCGCTCACCGGCAACAGCCTGCGGCTGTGCGCGGACGGCGCCCTGCGCCTGGCTTACGGATACGCGGCCAACGACGCGCACACCGGCCAGCGGGACGCCGCCCGGGAGGCGATGGACCGGTTCGCGGAACTGCTCGCCCAGGGTGTCGGCGCCCACGCCCACTACGCCCGCGCCATCCTCCTGCTCTCCGATGCCCAGGCGGCGCTGGGCGACCCGGAGTGGGAGCAGTCCTGGGTCGACTTCGAGTACGTCCTCTCCCAACTGCCCGCCCCTCTGCCCGCCGACCTCGCCCCGTTCAAGGAGCAGCTCAAGCGCAGGTGACCTCCGCCTCCGTCCGGCTGGGCGGAGGCGGCACGGCGGAAGACCGACCCGACCCTCCCTTCCCGGCCGACGGCGGTTCCGTCCGGTGAGCAGGACGACGAACCAGGCGGGCGGAAGCGGACGCCGTGGCGCTTCCAGGCCGCCACTTCGTACAGGGCAGAGCGGTGCCGGAGTCGAGCCCGCCGGTCAGTTCGGGGCGCGCCGGCCACAAGGCGGGCTCTTCGGAATCGCCATGTGTCTCCCGGGGTCGCGGACACCGTCCCGCCTCCGCCGCGCCGGTCCCCGCGGTGCGGAGGATTTCGCCGTGTTTCCGACTGTCCCCGGCCGGCGGAACCGGGCAGTCTGTCCCCGTGTCGCCTCGGAGGCGGCACGTCCGTGCCCGCCCCGCGGAGGTGGGGACGGAGTCACAGCACCGGCGGGGAGCCGGTCACGACCAGCAGGAGGAGAACATGGCCATACCGGCGGTACGGCTCGCGTCGCGGCCCTTGTTCCGTGAAGGTCGGCGCCGCGGGCGCCTCGCCCGGCGGGCCGCCACCGGTTCCGTCCTGGCCTTGGCCACCGCGCTGCTCCTGGGCCTCTCCACGCCCGCCCATGCCGGGGGGCCTTACGTCTGGGCCCCGGCCGGCAGCATCGGCAAGCGGCTGACGATCTGTGCCCAGGACCTCGGAGTCAGGCACTCGAAGGGAGGGACGCCCTTCGCCCATCTGACGAGCGGGCAGACCTTCACCGTCGAGCACGTCGACCTGGAGTTCGGCAGCGAGTGGGTCTACGGCTTCGCCTGGGGCAACGTCAATGCCCGTGGCTACGTCCAGAACGGCTGGTTCTGCAACAGCTGACGGCATCGGCCGGCACGGCCGGCCCGCCGACTTCCGGAACCGGCCCGGCTCAGGCCGCACCTCTCTGCCGAGCCGGGCCGCGGAGGGGCGTCGGATGGGGGACACACTCCGGGAGAGCCATGTTCCGGCAAGCGGTTCGCCGGTCACCCCGGCCGATGCCCCGCGGCATGCTGCGGGCAGCCGACCCGCCCACGCACCACTGCCGCCGTACGAGTCAGCGGTTCCGTCCGAGGGCACCCCGGCCGCTCACGGCCCGAAGTGGCCTTCGAAGTTCCGCGAGAACTCCCAGCCGCCGAAGCGGTCCCAGTTGATCGACCACGTCATCAGTCCGCGCAGGTCGGGCCAGGTGCCGTGCGTCCGGTAGGTGCCGCAGGACGTGCCCTTGGTGAGGCAGTCCAGCGCCTTGGTGACCTCGGCGGGGCTGGTGTGCCCGCCACCGGCCTGGCTGGTCGCGGGCAGGCCGATCGCCACCTGCGAGGGCTTCAGCGGGGGGAAGACCTTGTCCGGGTCGCCCGCGACGGGGAAGCCCGTCAGCAGCATGTCGGTCATCGCGATGTGGAAGTCGGCGTTGCCCATGGTGTGGTACTGGCCGTCCAGCCCCATGATCGGACCGGAGTTGTAGTTCTGGACGTGCAGCAGCGTCAGGTCGTCGCGCAGGGCGTGGATGACCGGCAGGTACGCTCCGGCGCGCGGGTCCTGGCCGCCCCACCGCCCTGATCCGTAGTACTGGTGGCCCAACTGGACGAAGAAGGTCTCGGGGGCCATGGTGAGGGTGAAGTCCTCGCCGTAGCGGGCCTTGAGGGTCTTCAGCGCCGAGATCAGGTTGACGATGACCGGGCTCCTGGGGTTCTCGAAATCGGTGTCGCCGTCGTCCAGGGACAGGGAATGTCCCTCGAAGTCGATGTCGAGGCCGTCGAGGCCGTACTCGTCGATGATCGCCGCGACCGAGCGGACGAAGGCGTCGCGCGCGGCCGTGGTGGTGAGGCGGACCTGGCCGTTCTGACCCCCGATGGAGATCTGGACCTTCTTGCCCTCCGCCTGCTTGGCCTTGATCGCCTGTTTGAACTCCTCTTCCGTCTCCACGTTCGGGCACTCGCTCGGCGGGCAGAGCGTGAAGCGGATGTCACCGGAGGTGGTGGAGGTGGGCTCGCCGAAGGCGAGGTTGATGACGTCCCAGGTGTCGGGGACGTCGGCCATGCGCGTGTAGCCGGAGCCGTTGGCGAAGCTGGAGTGGAGGTAGCCGACGAGGGCGTGGCGTGGCAGACCGGTGCCGGGGTTGCCGCCGTCGTCGCCCCTGGGGCGGGTGGTGGCGGTGACGGGGGCGGACTTCGCCGACTCGCCGGCGCCGCTGACGGCGCTGACGCGGAACTCGTAGGAGGTGGCGGCGGCCAGTCCGGTGACGGTGGCCGAGGTGCCCTGCACCGACAGTGCCTTGGTCCCGTTCCGGTGGACGGTGTAGCCGGTGGCGCCGTCGACGGCGTTCCAGTTCAGGGTGACCGAGGAGGAGGTGGTGGCGCCGACGGTGGGTGTGCCGGGTGTGGCGGGGGGC
>NZ_JAKMAY010000160.1:0-13272 GCF_022015835.1 Streptomyces sp. ICN903
CGCGTCCCCTCACCGGTCCGCGTCCCGGGGCATCCCCAGCCCCAGTGAGCCGGTCATGAAGAAGGCCCCCTCCACCCAGCGGCCCACCCAGCCGTCCGGTGCCGGGGCGTGCGGGAGCTGAGCGTCGGAGGCGGCGACGTCCACCTCGATCCCGCCGAGTGTTCGCACCCTCAGGCGGTGGAAGGCCCCGCCGCCGATCTCGCTCCCGACGCGCTCGGCGGCCACCACACCGCCCGCGAACAGGGCCTGCGCCGCCGGCGCCCACTCCCGGCCCGAGTCGTCGGGGCGGAACAGCCCGGAGGGGATGAGGTACTCCGGCGCGAAACGCGGCTCGCGCCCCCGCTGCGCCGCGTCGTACGCCGCCCGGTCCGCGTGCAGGCCGATCCGCTCGGCGAGCGCGCTCAGCCGCACGAACCCCTCGGTGGGCGCGCCGCCCCGCTCCCTTCCCAGCGCACGCAACTCCGCGCGGTCGGTCAGCTCCACCGGCAGCGGGCACAGTGTCCGGCCGCCCTCGCCGTCCAGCAGCTCCATGTGCGCGACCCCGTCCGGGGCCAGGGCGATGCCGCGCACCGGTACCGGCGCCCCCCGGGGGACCAGGGCGGGCAGTACGTGAGTCAGCGAGCCCTCGCCGTCGATCTCCAGTTCGACACGGGCGCCACCCGCGCCGGTCCACACCACCCGCACCGCACCCCCGCCGACGGGTTCCGCGCGGCCGAGGGCGTACAGTCGCCGCAGCAGTTCGCCGTACTCCTGCCTGCTGCCCGCCTCGAGGCCGATGGCTCCGAAATGACTGGTCATGGCGCACCCCCGTGGGATCGATCGGCTTCGACAGCCATCTACCGTCCTCCGTCCGACTGGGGGCGGCAATCGGATTTCGCCCCGGGCGCCGGGGAAGGATGGACGGTGGATTGGCCCCGTCCGCAGTGGCGGGCCCACCGCCCGCACCCGCCCCGACCCCTGGACAGCCCGTGCCGATACCAGTCCTCCGCCCGGTCTCCGCCACCGCCCTCGCGCTGAGCGCCGCCCTCTTCCTGACGGGCTGTGAGTCGATCGACCTCGAAACCCCCTCCCCGGCGACGGAGTCCGGCTCGTCCACCGGACGCGCCGTCAGCCCGCTGGAGAACGAGGAGGGAACCGAGCCCGGACTGGCGCCGGTGGCCTCGGCAGCGGACCGCGAGAGGGCCCGTGAGATCGTGTCGGAACTGGCGACCAGGGGCCGCGGGCCCAGGACGGGGTACGACCGGGACGAGTTCGGCTACGCGTGGATGGACACCGCCGACGGGGTGCCGCTGGCGCGCAACGGCTGCGACACCCGCAACGACCTGCTCGCCCGCGACGGCGAGGAGCTGCGCTTCCGCTCCGGCTCCGACTGCGTGGTCGTCGCCATGACGCTGGCCGACCCCTACACGGGCGAGGAGATCGCCTGGAGGAAGCAGGACGCCGCCGAGGTGCAGATCGACCATGTGGTGCCGTTGTCGTACGCCTGGCAGATGGGCGCGTCCCGCTGGCCGGAGGACAAGCGCGAGCGGCTCGCCAACGATCCGCTGAACCTGCTGCCGGTCGAGGGCCGCGCCAACTCGGCCAAGGGCGACTCGGGCCCGGCCTCCTGGCTGCCGCCGAACAAGCCGATCCGCTGCGCCTACGCGGTGCGCTTCGCGCAGGTGGCCCTGGAGTACGGGATGCCGGTCACCGAACCGGACAAGGAGACGATGCTGCGGCAGTGCGGGGGCTGAGACCGCCCGGCGCGGGCGGACGGCCGGGCCGGGCGGTCTGGCGCAGGGGGCCGGTCTTCCCCACCATCGGGGTACCGGCGGCATCCGCCGGCACCGTCCCCACCGGGAGGAACCATGAGACGCCCACCCGTCCCCGCGACCGTCCTGGCGTTACTGGCCGCTCTGGCCACCGTGCTCCTCGGCGCGCCCACGGCCTCCGCCGCCCCCGTCCCGGCCGCCTCGGCGGCGACGGCCGCCGTACGCGGCGGCGACGTGCTGTACGGCGGTGACGGCCGCCGCTGCACGGTGGCCTTCAACGCCCGCCGCGACGGCGCGTACCACGGCCTCGTCGCCGGCCACTGCGCGGGCGGGGTCTCCACCTGGTATGCCGACGCGGCGCGGACCGTGCCGGTCGGCACCACCGCGGGCGGCGGCTTCCCCGGTGACGACCACGGGGTCGTCCGCTACACCAACACCTCCCTGTCCTATCCCGGCGAGGTGAGCCTGGGCGGCGGGGCCGTCCGGGACATCACCGGGGCCGCCTCCCCGCGCGTGGGCCAGTCCGTCTGCCACATGGGCCGGGTCGGCGGGTTGCGCTGCGGCACGGTCACCGCGGTCAACGTCACGGTCAACTACGGGGGCGGCGCCGTCCACGGTCTGTTCAGGTCGAACGCCTGCTCGGAGCCGGGCGATGCCGGAGGCCCCGCGTTCTCCGGCACCACGGCCCTCGGAGTCATCGTGGGCGGCAGCGGGAACTGCGCCTACGGCGGCACCACGTACTACCGGCCCGTCATCGAGGTCCTGGCCGCACACGGCCTGACTCTGTACTGAGGCCTCAGGGAGCCCGGACGGGGGGCCGGGCTCCCTGAGGCGTACTTGGCAGAGGAAGCGGCGCCTTCTAGTTTGACGGTGTCCATTCAAATCGGAGGTGCCGTCACAAGCGGTGCCCCCGACTGCCGAGGAGGACCGCATGTTCGGCTGGAGAAGACCCGGAGCCCGCCGGATCACCGGCATCACCACCGCCGTACTGACCCTGGCGGGAGCGCTGTCCCTGGCCGCCCCGGCGGGGGCCGCCACCGGTGACCGGCAGGGCGCCGGCCCGGAGGCGGCCGTGGCCGAACGCCTCGCCGAACGCGGGCGCGCCGAGGCCGAGGCCGCGTCGGCGCACGACGCTACGCGCGTCAACGTCACCCGCGACGCGGGAGGATGGGCCTTCGGCACGGCCGTGCTGGCGACCGAACCCGGCTCGCAGCGGATGCCCCGGGGCTGGCTGTTCCTCGCCGAACGCCGGGGCGGGACATGGCGGGTCGCCCTGGAGGGCGAGGAGCGGTTCGCCGAACTGTCCCGGCGTTCCCCGCTGGTCGAACCCCGGGAGAAGCCCCTGTTCGCCGGGCTCGACGGCAGGCAGGACGAGCAGGGCAGCCGGGACGGGACCCCGAAAGGCGGCGGCCCGGGCGGCGACGAGGCCGTCGTGTACGGCGCGGGCGACTACCGCACCGGCATGGCGCTGCCTACGACCGTCGGCGCCAACACGGTCATGACCAGCGGCCCCCACGGCTGGAGCGGCAGCGCGGCGCCGTGGAGCTCGCTGGACTTCGCCGGGGGCGACGAGGTGGTGCGCGCCGCCCGGCAGGGCACGGCCTACACCATGTGCCGGGGCTGGATACGGGTCGTCCACGACCGCGGCTACGCCACCGACTACTACCACCTGTGGAACAACATCAGCACCGACGGCGGCTGGGTCAACACCGGCGCGTTCCTGGGCTACACGGGCACGGACGTCACCTGCGGCGGCGCCGCGTACGGCCGCCACGTCCACTTCGGCCTGATCCAGAACGGCTCGTACATCCCGG
The DNA here is from genome assembly GCF_022015835.1 of Streptomyces sp. ICN903. Taxonomy (NCBI): domain Bacteria; kingdom Bacillati; phylum Actinomycetota; class Actinomycetes; order Kitasatosporales; family Streptomycetaceae; genus Streptomyces; species Streptomyces sp. ICN903. Next base: position 3,566 of record NZ_JAKMAY010000160.1, read on the forward strand.
TCGCGGGCCACAACCTGGGCAAGTGGGTGATCCACAACGGCTCCGCCGCCTACCAGGGATCGGCGATGCACGGAAGCAGGCGGGTGGGCGCCGGCGGGACGCTGTACAACTACGGCGCGCTGGGCCTGAACCAGGCCGTGATCGACGCCAACGGGGGCGGCCAGGTCAACAAGCGCACCGGCCCCGGCACCGGTTACGCGGTCACGGGCTCGGCCGCGGACGGAGCCACGGTCACCGTCTCCTGCTCCGCCTCCGGCACCTCGCACACCGGCCGCTACGGCACCACGAGCCTGTGGAACAGACTGAGCGACGGCACCTGGATCAGCGACGCCTATGTGTGGTCGGGCGTCAACGGCCCGATCAGCGGCTGGTGCTGAGACACCCGGCCCGCCGCACCGCCGGAGCGCGGTGCGGCGCGGGCGCCCGGCCGCGGTCGTAGACGGCGTACGCCGACAGGAGCCCGGACGGGGAGACGAACTGACCGACTTTCCCGCGAAGGCGGCCGTATTCACGCACACCGCCGTCGTCACGGTGACCACGGGAGTACCGTGCGTCGCCGAACGAACGGACTGGAGGCGGGGGTCGTGAGCACGACACGGCGAACGGTCGCGGCCGCACTGGTGGCGACCGGTGTGCTGCTGCTGGGCGGATGCGGTCAGACGGACGGAACCGGGGGGCCGGAGGGCGCCGCCGCCGGGGAGGCCGGCGCCGGCGGCCGGTCCCTTCCCGCGGAGCTGGTGGGCAGCTGGAGCACCGAGCGGTCCGCCAACTTCGACACGACCGTCTTCAGCTTCTACGAGGACGGCTTCTTCACCCGGGAGACCGGGACGAGCATGGTCACGGGCCGCTACGAGGTCAGGGACGGCACACTCGTGACCTTCCCCGAGGAAGGGAAACCGAAGGAGTACACCTGGCGGGTGGGGGAGGGCGGCTGCCTGCATCTCGACGGAGTCCGCCACTGCCCGTACTCCTGAGCCCGGGGCCGGTGCGGCTTTCGCGGCCGGTGAGGGCGGTGGTCAGTGGGCCGCGGGCGGCGGCGGGGGCGACAGGTGGCCGCACAACCGCGGGCAGACGACTGTCCGTCCGGGCTCCGCGCCGGCCCCGGCGGGCGGGCGCCAGGCGTGCTCCCTCCCGGCCACCGGACGGCACCGCGCCCGCGGAGGGCGCCGGTGGAGGGATCCGTTGAAACAGCAGAGCCTGTGCGGGGACCGGGACAGAAAGCGGGGGGAAGGCAACACGCTCACACCGTATCGGCCCCGGCCCGTTTCCGGGCCCGCCGTGTGAGTACCGGCACACCGGCCGCACGCGGGCACGGGACCTGCGCCGCGTCAGCCGGAGGACTGGCCGCCCGGGCGCGACTCGCTCGGCCGCACGATCACGAATCCCTCGCCGTCCAGCCTGAGTTGGGCCACCTCGCCGGAACCGCCGCGGATCATCGAGCCGAAGCTCTGCGAGCGGTGCAGCGAGGTGTCCAGCCGGGCGCTCCAGCCGACGACCGCGTCGGTGTCCACGAAGACCGGGGCGCCGGGGGAGACGGGGATGACGATGGGGGTGCCCTGGCAGACCACACCCAGTCTGCCCTGCCCGGTGAAGACGCTGTTGAACAGGCCGCCGCCGGCCATGCCGGCGCCCTTGACCATCCTCACCTCGTACTGGAGGGTCGCGTCGAAGCAGAGGACGTTGCGCCCGTTGACGGTGAGGCTGTCGCCGGGGTCGATGTCGACGAGGAAGCAGTTGGCGGAGTCGTGGGCGAACCAGGCCTCGCCCCGGCCGCGGACGGACATCAGGGCGAGCCCCTCGCCGGTGACGGAGCGTTTGAGGAAGTTCCCCACCCCCTGCCCCTTCCTCTCGAATCTCAGGTCTCCCCGGAAGGCGATCATCGCACCCTGCCGGGCGTAGCACTCGCCGTCCACCACGTACCGGATCGACTGCGGGTTCTGCAGGGACATGCCGGGGGCGGTGGCCGGCCGGACCGTGTTCTCGGAGGCGAAGAGGTCGCTGCGCATGGGCGTATGCTCCCCGGAACCCGGGATCCCGCCAAGACGCCGCGCTCGGCCCGGCCGGCGGACCGCGCGGCGGGCCGGCGGTGGCGGTGCCGATAGCGTGTGCCCATGGCGATGGACGGGACGAGGACGGCCGACGGGCTCGGGGACGCTCCGGGGAGCGCGGGGCCGACCGCGACGACACAGGCGCGGGCGGACGAGGTGGGCGCCGTGCGGATGGTGTACGCGCCCGACCCGGACGGCGACCCCGACCCCGGCGAGATCGTCTGGACCTGGGTGCCCTACGAGGAGATGGACGGACGGGGCAAGGACCGGCCCGTCCTGGTCGTGGCGCGCGAGGCGGCCGGCACCCTGCTGGCCGTCCAGCTCTCCAGCAGGCGGCGGGACGGCGAGCACGACTGGGTGCCGCTCGGCTCCGGCCCCTGGGACCGCTCAGGGCGGGACTCGTGGGTGGACCTGGACCGGGTGCTGCGCGTCCACCCGCAGGGGATGCGGCGCGAGGCGTGCGCGCTGGACCGGGCGAGGTTCGACCGGGTCGCGCACAGCCTCCAGCGGCGGTACGGCTGGCGCTGATCCGGGCGCATACTGGCCCGGTACGGCACAACCGGCTCACAGCGCTGCCGCGAAGGAGGCCACCGTGGACGGTCGGCTCAGCCCCATGCCCGAGGACTGGAACCGCGCGCTCGCGATCGTCGCGCACCCCGACGACCTGGAGTACGGCGCCGCCGCCGCGATCGCCCGGTGGACCGCCGCCGGGCGGAGGGTCTCCTATCTGATGGCCACCCGGGGCGAGGCCGGGATCGACACCATGGAGCCCGAGCGGGCGGCACGGGTGCGGGAGGCGGAACAGCGGGCGAGCGCGGCCGTGGTCGGAGTGGAGGAGGTGGAGTTCCTGGACCACCGGGACGGGGTCGTCGAGGAGGGAGTCGCCCTGCGCCGAGACCTGACCGCCGCGATCCGCCGCCACCGGCCCGAACTGCTCATCACCCTCAACCACCACGAGACCTGGGGCGGCGTCAACTGGAACACCCCCGACCACCGGGCCGTCGGCCGCGCGGTGCTGGACGCGGCCGGGGACGCGGGCAACCGCTGGATCTTCACCGACCTGGCGGACCGGGGCCTGGAGCCGTGGGACGGGGTGCGCTGGGTGGCGGTCGCGGGGTCGCCGCAGCCGACGCACGCCGTGGAGGTGGCACAGGAGGACGTGGACCGGGCCGTCGCCTCCCTCGCCGAGCACCGCGCGTACATCGGGGCGCTCAGCGACAAGGAGCCCGCCGAGTACGCCCGCGAGTTCGTCACCGGCGTGATGGACATGCTCGCCGGGCAAACCGGCGGGCGGCGGGCCGTGGCCTTCCAGGTGTATCCCAGGGGATGACCGCGGCGCCCGGCCCGCGAGCCGCGGCGGTGCGGCAGGCGCGGGGTGTCACCGGCCGTCCGGGGCCGGTGGGCGGAGCCTCAGGCGCAGGGCGAGTGCGGCGATCGGCAGGAGCAGGGCCGCTCCCATCGCGTTGAGCCAGCCGTAGCCCGCCTGCGCGACGACCAGGCCGGCGAGCGCGCCGCCCGCGCCGGCCGCGGCGTTCATGGACAGGTCGGACAGCCCCTGGACGGCCGCGCGGGCGCTGTGCGGCACCGAGTCGGTGAGCAGCGTGGAACCGCCCACCAGCCCCGCCGACCAGCCCAGTCCGAGCAGGAACAGGCCCGTGGCGCTCCGGACGTGGTCGCCGTCCGCCGTACCGGCGACCAGCGCCGCGCACGCCAGCACCGCGACGCCGGCCAGGATGACGGAGATCCGGCCGATCCGGTCGCACAGCCAGCCCATCAGCGGGGAGAAGGCGTACATGCCCGCGATGTGGATGCTGATCACCAGACCGATCAGCTCGATGCCGGCGCCGTGGTGGCCGAGGTCCACCGGCGTCATCACCATGATCGAGACCATGGTGGCGTGGGAGGCCGCGACGGCCACCAGGGCCAGCCGGGCCCGCGGCGAGGCGGCCACGGCACGGAGCCCGGCGCGCAGCGAGCGGCTCTCGGCGGACTCCGGTGCGTGCCCGTCGGCGGCGGCCAGGGCGCGGGCGGTGAGCAGGGGATCCGGCCGCAGCAGGACGAACACCAGCGCCGCGGCCAGCAGGAAGACGCCCGCGCCCCACAGGAACGGGCCCGCCGCCTCGGGGATGCCCAGGCCCCCGACGCTCCGCCCGGCCGGGGCGGCGATGTTCGGGCCGAGGACAGCGCCGATTGTCGTGGCCCACACCACCGTGGAGATGGCCCGTCCGCGGTGGGCGGGCTCGGCGAGGTCGGCGGCGGCGAAGCGGGCCTGGAGGTTGGCGGCGGAGCCCGCGCCGAAGGCCGCCGTGCCCAGCAGCAGGAGGGGGAAACTGCCCAGGACGGCGGCGAGCACCACCACGCCCCCGCCCACCGCTCCGACCAGATAGCCCAGGGCGAGACCCGCGCGGCGGCCGCGCGCGGCGGTCAGGGCGGCGAACGGCAGGGACAGCACGGCCGTGCCCAGGACCGACGACGTCATCGCCAGACCGGCCAGCCCCTCGGAACCGCTGACGTCCTCGGCCAGCACGGCGGCCAGCGCGATGCCCGTGGCCACGCCCAGCCCGCCCAGGATCTGGCCCGCCACGAGCACGGCGGTGGTGCGGCGGCGCAGTGCGGCCAGGCCGGCCGCGCGGGGGACCGCGACGGTGCCGCGGGGGCCGGGTATGCCGGGGAGGCCGCCGGCGGCGTCGGCGGTCCGGGAGGTGTCCTTCACGAGAGGGCAGTCTGCCAGGCGGAGGCGGCCGGGGGAGACCCGTGGGGGACACACGGGAGGCGAGGTTCGCCACAGGAGGAACCGGGGCGGGGGCCTCCGCTCCGGGCCCCGGCCCCTTGAGGCGGGCCCGGAGGCGAGGGGGCCGTGAGGCGGTTCAGAACAGCGGTGCCGGAAGGACCCCCTCCAGCGCGAGCAGCGCCCGCTTGGTCTCCAGCCCTCCGCCGAATCCGCCCAGCCCGCCGCCGCTCTCCACCACCCGATGGCACGGAACCACGACCGGCAGCGGGTTGGAACCCATGGCGACGCCCACCGCGCGTGCCGCGCCCGGCTCGCCGACGCGGTCGGCCAGGGTCTGGTAGCCGACGGTGCTGCCGTAGGGCACGGAGCCGGCCAGCGCCCGCAGCACCCGTTCGTTGAACCCGGAGGTCAGGGACCAGTCCAGGGGAAGGGAGAACTCCCGCAGACCGCCGCTGAAGTACGCCTCCAGCTCCCGGGCCGCTTCGGTCAGGACAGGATCGTCCCCGCCGGGGGCCGGCTCGGTGCCCAGCCGTGCGGCGAGCCGGGCCAGGCAGCGGCGCACCGTCCGCTCCCCGGCGTGGAAGACGACGGTCACCAGCCCCCGTCCGGTCGCCGCGAGCAGCAGTGGGCCGACCGGGGTGTCCCGTACGGTCCAGGCCGTGGCCGTGGCGGCGCCCCCGGCCGGTGTCTCGGTCATGGGGCGAGTCTACGGAAACGGCACCCGCCGCGGGCCGGTATGCGGAAGCGGCCCGCGGCGGGTTCGGCGGTGGGCAGGTCAGGCGGCGGGGAAGGTGACCCCCGCCTCACGCGCCGCCTCCCGGGCCTCCTCCATCGCCTCCTCCAGCTCCTCTTCCCGGGACTCCTCCCGGGCTTCCTCGCGGGCCGCCTCCGGCGAGTCCTCCCGCCCGCCGTCCCGGGTGGCGTCCCGGACGACGTCCGGGTAGTTGGAGATGATCCCGTCCACGCCCATGGCCGCGACCCGGCGGGCCGCCTCCGCGCTGTTCACCGTCCAGGTGAAGACCTCCAGCGGCTTGCCGTGGGGGCCCTTCAGGGACTGGACCCGCCGCACGTACTCCCCGGTCAGGGTGGTGTGGGGCGGGTTGATCTGGTCGCTGAACCGCGCGTACAGCGGCAGCTCCTCGACGGCGGGGGTGCCCAGGAAGCCGGTCCTGACGGCCGGCGCCTGCTCGTGCACGGCCCGCACCGAGTCGGCCCCGAAGCTCTGGATCACCAGCTTGCTTCGCACGTGCCGCCGGTCCAGCCAGCCCTCGCCGCGCAGCTCGCCCAGGATGTCGGCCTCGATGCCCGGGTAGAGCTCGGGCCGCTTGATCTCCAGCAGCAGGTTCTGGCCGGTGCGGTCCAGATGCCGCAGGTACTGCTCCAAGGTGGGCACCCGCTCGCCCGCGTACAGCGGGTCGAACCAGCTTCCCGCGTCCAGCTGCGCGATCTCGGCGGCGGTGAAGTCCGCGACCCTCCAGGGCGCGCGGTCGGGGAAGACCTCCTCGACGTCCGTGGTGCGGCTCAGGGTGGCGTCGTGCATCACGACGAGTTCGCCGTCCCTGGTGCGCTGCACGTCGTTCTCCACCCACTTGACGCCCAGGGCACGGGCGGCGTCGACGGCGGCCAGGGTGTTCTCGGGCGCGTAGCCGGAGGCCCCGCGGTGCGCGACCGGGACGGGAGCCTCCGCCGCCGGTGCGGCCTGGGCGGGGACGGCTGACAGGACGAGCGCGCAGAGGCCGGCGAGTGAACCGGTGACGGTGGCAGCGGGGCGTAGGGGCACGGGGGACTCCTCACGTCTTCGGTGCACTGACCCCAGAAGCATTCCGGCATCGGCGGCCGGTTACATGGGCGGGAAGTGGACAGAACCTGAACGCTTCAGGGAAACCCCTCGCCGGTGGCCGGACGCGGCCGTGCCCCGGCTGCCCCGGCCGTGTCCCGGACGGGGTCCGGACGGGGCCCGGAAGCCGCCCCCGGTTGTCAGTCGGGGGACGTAACGTGGTGGGCATGCGGCCCCAGACCCAGATCGAACGCAGGACGGCGCCCTTCGAGGTCGTCAGTCCCTACCAGCCCAGCGGCGACCAGCCGGCGGCCATCGACGAGCTGGCCAGGCGCGTCACGGCAGGCGAGAAGGACGTCGTCCTGCTGGGCGCGACCGGCACCGGCAAGTCGGCGACCACCGCGTGGATGATCGAGAGGCTCCAGCGGCCGACTCTGGTGATGGCGCCGAACAAGACGCTCGCGGCCCAGCTCGCCAACGAGTTCCGCGAACTCCTGCCGAACAACGCCGTCGAGTACTTCGTGTCGTACTACGACTACTACCAGCCCGAGGCCTACGTTCCGCAGACGGACACCTACATCGAGAAGGACTCCTCCATCAACGAGGAGGTCGAGCGGCTGCGCCACAGCGCGACGAACTCGCTGCTCACCCGGCGCGACGTCGTCGTGGTCGCCTCCGTCTCGTGCATCTACGGCCTGGGCACGCCGCAGGAGTACGTCGACCGGATGGTGCCGCTGAGGGTCGGAGAGGAGATCGACCGGGACGCGCTGCTGCGCCGCTTCGTCGACATCCAGTACACCCGCAACGACATGGCGTTCACCCGCGGCACCTTCCGGGTGCGCGGCGACACGGTCGAGATCTTCCCGGTCTACGAGGAGCTGGCCGTCCGCATCGAGATGTTCGGCGACGAGATCGAGGCCCTCTCCACGCTCCACCCCCTCACCGGCGAGGTCGTCTCCGAGGACCGGGAGCTGTTCGTCTTCCCCGCCTCCCACTACGTCGCGGGCCCCGAGCGCATGGAGCGGGCCATCGCGGGGATCGAGGCGGAGCTGGAGGAGACCCTGGCCCGCATGGAGAAGCAGGGCAAGCTGCTGGAGGCGCAGCGGCTGCGGATGCGGACGACCTACGACATCGAGATGATGCGGCAGATCGGCACCTGCTCCGGGATCGAGAACTACTCGCTGCACATCGACGGCCGCGAGAAGGGCTCCCCGCCGCACACCCTGCTCGACTACTTCCCCGACGACTTCCTGCTGGTCATCGACGAGTCCCACGTCACCGTCCCGCAGATCGGCGCCATGTACGAGGGCGACGCCTCGCGGAAGCGGACCCTGGTCGACCACGGTTTCCGGCTGCCGTCCGCGATGGACAACCGCCCGCTGAAGTGGGAGGAGTTCCTGGAGCGCATCGGGCAGACGGTCTATCTGTCGGCGACACCGGGGCAGTACGAGCTGTCGCGCTCCGACGGCGTGGTGGAGCAGATCATCCGTCCCACCGGCCTGGTCGACCCGGAGGTCGTGGTCAAGCCCACCGAGGGCCAGATCGACGACCTGGTGCACGAGATCCGCACCCGCACCGAGAGGGACGAGCGCGTCCTGGTCACCACGCTGACCAAGAAGATGGCCGAGGACCTGACCGACTACTTCCTGGAGCTGGGCATCCAGGTCCGCTACCTGCACAGCGACGTGGACACCCTGCGCCGGGTGGAGCTGCTGCGCGAGCTGCGCGCCGGCGAGTACGACGTGCTGGTCGGCATCAACCTGCTGCGCGAGGGCCTGGACCTGCCGGAGGTCTCGCTGGTGGCCATCCTCGACGCCGACAAGGAGGGTTTCCTGCGCTCGGGCACCTCCCTGATCCAGACCATCGGCCGCGCGGCGCGCAACGTCTCGGGCCAGGTGCACATGTACGCCGACAAGATCACCCCGGCGATGGCCAAGGCCATCGACGAGACCAACCGGCGCCGGGCCAAGCAGATCGCCTACAACGAGGCGAACGGCATCGATCCGCAGCCCCTGCGCAAGAAGATCGGCGACATCGTGGCGACGATCGCCCGCGAGGAGGTCGACACCCGGGAGCTGCTGGACAGCGGCTACCGCAAGGCCGGCGCGGGAGAGGAGCGCCGGGCCAAGGCCCCGGTGCCCGACCTCGGCCGTGCGGCGGGCCCGGACGGCGACCGCGCACGGGGCGGGGCGGGCAGGAGCCGGGAGGCCGGCCGGCCCACCGACCGGCCCGCCGCCGAACTCGCCGAGCTCATCGAGGAGATGACCGAGCGTATGCGGGCCGCGGCGGCCGAGCTGAAGTTCGAGGTGGCCGCCCGGCTGCGCGACGAGGTCGGCGAACTGAAGAAGGAGCTGCGCCAGATGAAGGAGGCGGGCCTGCGGTGATGTGAGGGCGGTGCGGGGCGGCGGAGCGCGAGCGAGTGTTGCAGGAACGACACAAAGCCCACCCGTCCCGTCCGCGCCGCCGACGGCGGTGCGTAGGGTTCGTGGCAGTCGCCTCAGACGGCGGCCGATCGCAATGGCTGGAAAGAGGGGAACGCACGTGACGGTCAACTTGTCCAAGGGGCAGGCGGTCAGCCTGCGGAAGTCCGACGGGGGCACCCTGACCGCGGTGCGGATGGGGCTCGGCTGGCAGGCGGCTCCCCGCCGGGGCCTGTTCGGCCGCCGCACCCAGGAGATCGACCTGGACGCCTCGGCCGTGCTCTTCGCCGGTCAGCAGCCCGTGGACGTCGTCTTCTTCCGCCATCTGGTGAGCGACGACGGCTCCGTGCGGCACACCGGCGACAACCTCGTCGGCGGCGCCGGGCAGGGAGGCGACGACGAGGCGATCCTGGTGGACCTCCAGCGGGTCCCGGTCCACATCGACCAGATCGTCTTCACCGTGAACTCCTTCACCGGTCAGACCTTCGCCGAGGTGCAGAACGCCTTCTGCCGGCTGGTGGACGAGACGAACGGTCAGGAGCTGGCGCGCTACACCCTCACCGGCGGCGGCCGGCACACCGCGCAGATCATGGCCAAGGTCCACCGCCAGGGTGAGGGCTGGCAGATGACCGCCCTGGGCACCGAGGCCAACGGCCGCACCTTCCAGGACCTGATGCCCTCGATCACCCCCCTGCTGTAGGCGGGGCGAGCGGCCGGGGGAGGCCGTGGGG
>NZ_JAKMAY010000161.1:0-13261 GCF_022015835.1 Streptomyces sp. ICN903
GCAGGGGGCGTGGCAGAGGGGGGCCGGGGGCGTGTGTCCATTCTCGCCGCTTCGGCCTCCGCTGTCACCGTTCTCCGGGACGATCTTCCCGCCGTCCGCCGCCCCTACCGTTGGCACCGGGCGGGGCCGACCGGCCCGGCCCGGTGGAAGGGACCGGCCCGGTGGAAGGGAGCGAGGACGTGGAGGGCATGACGGCGGCGCCCGGCGGCATCCCGGAGGAGGTGGCGGCCGAACTGCGCGCGATGAAGCGGGAGCAGAGCCGCTCGGCGCACCTGGCGGGCAGCGACGACTTCGCCGAGCAGCTCGCCTGGCGCAGACTGACCGCCGAGCACGGCGACCGCCTGGAGCGGATCCTGGAGAGGTACGGCTGGCCGACCGAGGCGGGCGCCGACGAGGAGGCCGCCACCGGCGCCTGGCTCGTCGCCCAGCACGCCGACCGCCAACTCGGCCTCCAGCGCCGCGCGCTGCGCCTGCTGGAGCGGGCCGTGGCCGACGGCGGGGCGAGCCCGCGCCACCTCGCCTTCCTCCGAGACCGCGTCGCGGTCAACGAGGGCCGCCCGCAGATCTACGGCACCCAGATCGCGGGCGTGCGCGACGGCGCGCCCGTCCCCTGGCCGTGCGCCGACCCCGACCCCGTCCGGGTGGACGCCCTGCGCGCCGAGGTCGGCATCGCGCCCTTCGCCGAGCACACCGCCCGGCACGCGCCCGGCGGCACGCGCTGAAAACCCCGGGCGGACGGTGCCTCCCGCGTGCCAGGATCGGCCCATGACAGCCGCCGAGCCCTGGATGATCGACGAACTCGCCCACGCCGGTCCCGAGCATCTGGACCCGGCCTTCGTGGCGGGCTTCGACCGCAAGCAGGGGCACCCCGACCCGGCGCCGGACATCGACGCGCTGCGCCGCCACGGCGTGGGGCGGGGCGCCACCGTGGTGGATCTGGGCGCCGGGACCGGGCGGTTCGCGCTGGCGGCGGCCCGCGAGTTCACCCGGGTGGTGGCCGTGGACGTCTCGCCCGCGATGCTGGAGCACCTGCGGGCGCGGGCCGGGCAGGAGAGTGCGGCGAACCTGGAGTGCGTCCGGGCCGGTTTCCTCACCTACGAGCACACCGGGCAGCCCGCCGACGCCGTGCACACCCGGCACGCCCTCCACCAACTGCCCGACTTCTTCAAGGCGCTGGCGCTGGACCGCGTCGCCCGCACACTGTGGCCCGGCGGTGTGCTCCGGCTGCGCGACCTCGTCCTCGACTTCCGGCCGCACGAGGCCGGGGAGGTCCTGGAGGCATGGATGGCGGGCGCGGCCGACGATCCCGCGCTCGGCTACACCCGCCGGGACTACGCCGAACACCTGCGCACCGAGTACAGCACCTTCCGCTGGCTGCTGGAGCCGATGCTGGAGGCCGCCGGGTTCGAGATAGTGGAGGCGGAGTACGAAGGGCGCCTCTTCGGCGCCTACACCTGCGTCAGACGCCCCTGAGGGGCGGCGCGGCACCCAAGGAGGCGGGTTGAAGCTGCACCTGTTGCGCGTGTCCGAGCACGCGGCCGGCGCAACCGACGGCGCGGTGCTGTCGGAGGAGGAGCGCGCCCGCTGCGCGGCGTTCGTCCGGGAGGCCGACCGCGACCGCTACCGGGTCGCCCACACGGCCCTGCGTCTGGAACTGGCCGCGGTCCTGGGCACCGAGCCCGCCGCCGTCCCCCTCACCCGCGAGCCGTGCCCGCTGTGCGGCGGGCCGCACGGCCGCCCGGCCGTGCCCGGCAACCCGGTCCACTTCTCGCTGTCGCACGCCGGCGACGTGGTGCTGATCGCCCTCGACGACGCGCCCGTCGGGGCCGACGTGGAGGCGTATCCCACGGCCGCCGCCGTCGCGGAGACCGTCTCCGCCCTCCACCCGCGCGAGCGTGCCGAGATCGGCAGGCTCGCGCCGGCCGACCGGCCGGCCGCCTTCGCCCGCTGCTGGACGAGGAAGGAGGCGTACCTCAAGGGCACCGGCACCGGCCTGGGCGAGAGTCCGGACACCACCTACGTCGGCAGTCTCGCGACCCCCGCCGCGGTCCCCGGCTGGGAGCTCACCGACGTGGCCGTGCCCGGGGGCTACGCGGCGGCCGTGGCGGTCGCCGTCGCCCGTACGGGGGAGGAGAGCACTCCGTAGGGACGGCCCGGCGGGCGGGCCGCGGCCCCCGCGCCCATGGTGGCGGCATGAGCACACACAGGAGAACGGGCGACGGGAGCGCACCGTCCGGAAGGCACGGCTTCCTGACCCCGGGCAGGGTGCTGGTCCTGCTGCTGCTGGCCGCCACCCTGGTCTTCGTCTTCCAGAACACCGAGCGGACCGAGATCAGGCTGCTGGTCCCCGTCGTGACCATGCCTCTGTGGGTGGCGCTGCTGATCCCCGGCGTGATCGGGCTGCTGTCCGGGATGTATCTGGTGCGGCGCAGATAGCGGACGGCGCGGTACCGCCGTTCGCGCGCCTGCCGGGCGGACGAGGGAATGATCTTCCCGGGCGGGGAAGTTGTGCGGGGTATGAAGGCAATCGCTCTGAACGAGTACGGCGGACCCGACGACCTGACCCTGACCGAGCTTCCCGATCCCAAGGTGGGGCCCGACGCGGTCCTGGTGCGGGTGAAGGCGGCTGGGGTGAACCCGGTGGACTGGAAGGTCGGGGCGGGCTACCTCGACCCGGTCCTCGACGCACACTTCCCGCTGGTGCCCGGCTGGGACGTGGCGGGCGTGGTGGAGAGCACCGGCCCGGACGCGAAGGAGTTCGCCCCCGGTGACGAGGTGATCGGATACGTCCGCAAGGACTGGGCGCAGAACGGCACCTACGCCGAGCTGGTCGCCGCGCCCGTGCGCACCCTGGCTCGCAAGCCCGCCGCGCTGAGCTGGCAGCAGGCGGCGGGGCTGCCGCTGGCCGGGCTCACCGCGTACCAGTCGCTGAGGCGGCTGGGCGTGGGCGAGGGCGACACGGTGCTGGTCCACGCCGCGGCCGGCGGCGTCGGCTCGCTGGCGGTGCAGATCGCGGCCGCGTGGGGCGCGCGGGTCATCGGCACCGCCAGCGAGCGCAACCACGACTTCCTGCGGGAGCTGGGCGCCGAGCCGGTCACCTACGGCGAGGGGCTGGCCGACCGGGTGCGCGGGCTGGCGCCCGGCGGGGTGGACGCGGCCTTCGACTTCGTCGGCGGCGAGTCGATCGAGGTGTCGCGGCAGGTGCTCAAGGACTCCTCGCGGGTGCTGTCGGTCGTGGACGCCGAGGTGATGGCCAAGGGCGGCCACTACCTGTTCGTGAGGCCCGATCCGGCCGACCTCGCCGCCCTGGCGGACCTGGCCGACGCCGGGAAGCTGACGGTCGGCGTCGACCGCGCGGTGCCGCTGGCCGAGGCCGCCGAGGCGTGGCGGCTGAGCCAGTCCGGGCGGACCAGGGGGAAGGTCGTCATCGACGTCTCCTGACGCGGCCTCCCCGGGCGCGGGGGCCCGCCGGGAGGCGGGCCCCCGCGCCCGGGTTCTCCCGGTCCGCCTGCCGGCGGGCTATCCCTCTGCGCCCGCCTGCCGGCGGTCGACGTATTCGAAGACCGAGCCGTCGGGGTGGCGGGCCACCATGTTCCGGCCGATGGGGGTGGACTGCGGACCGGCGATGATCTCGGCGCCGACGGCCCGCAGATCGGCCGCCGCCTCCTCCACGTCCCGCACCGCCAGCGTGGCGGCGACCTTGCTGAGGACCTCCATCGGCCCGGGCGGGCCGCTCATCAGCAGGAAGGGGCCGACGGCGGCCGCCGAGACGGGGCCCTGCGCGAACCGCATGGCCTCGGCGCCCGTGAGCCGCTCGTACACGCCCGCCGCCGCGTCCAGGTCGTCGACACACACGCGCAGCGCAGTACCCAGAATCTCCATGCGAGCGAGCCTAGTTGGGGGCGCGTACGGTGTCAGGCGCGCCCCGCCGCGCGCGCCCGTCCCGTCTCAGGCCCGGCACAGGATCTGCCCGTGCGGCACCGAGAACCAGCCGTCGGGCCGTCCGCCCCACTCGCGCCAGGCGTCGGCGATCCGCTCCAGCTCCGCCCGGTCCGCGTGCCCGCCCTCGACGGCGAGGCGGGCGTAGGCGGAACCGGTGGTGCGCTCCGCCCACAGGCCGCTCCACCAGGCGCGGTCCGCCTCCGTGGCGAAGCACCAGACGTCCGCGTCCGCGGTGACGTCGGTGAAGCCGGCCTCGCGGGCCCAGGACAGCAGCCGGCGGCCCGCGTCCGGCTCGCCGCCGCCGGCCCGGGCGACCCGGTGGTAGAGGCCGAGCCAGTCGTCCAGGCCGGGCAGCAGGGGGTACCAGGCCATCGACGCGTAGTCGGCGTCGCGGGCGGCTACCACCCCGCCGGGGCGGCACACCCGGCGCATCTCGCGCAGCGCCGCCACCGGGTCGCCGATGTGCTGGAGGACCTGGTGGGCGTGGACGACGTCGAAGGAGTCGTCGGGGAAGTCCAGGGCGAGGACGTCCGCCCGTGCGAAGCGGACGTTGCCCAGACCGCGGCCGGCGGCGGTGGACCGGGCCTCGGCCAGGACGTCCTCGGCCCGGTCCACCCCCACCACCTCCCCGGGCGCCACCAGGGCGGCCAGGTCCGCGGTGATGGTGCCCGGGCCGCAGCCCACGTCCAGCACCGACAGACCCGGGGCCAGGAAGGGCAGGAGGTGGGCCGCGGAGTTGGCGGCGGTGCGCCACCGGTGGGAGCGCAGGACGGACTCGTGGTGGCCGTGGGTGTACACGGCGTTCGGTCTCGGCATGCGCGCACCGTACCGCGCCGTCTTGCCATGTGAGCAAAACGGTTCCGCTATATGGACAGTGGCGGGGTGGGCCGCCGACGGGCCGGTACGTCAGGACGGGGCCGAACCGCCCGTCGCCCCCTCGGCCGGCGGACCGCCGTAGGGCCAGCGCAGCAGCGCGCCGAGCCCGCCCACGGGCAGTCCCTCGGGAGTGCCGGGCTCCTCCGCGAGCGGCCCCACGGAGATCACCTCGGCCCCGGTGGTCACCGCCGACCGCAGCAGCGCGTCGTCCGCGCGGGCGCTGACGGGACGGGTCTCGCCCAGGTACTGCAGGTCGGTGCGGCGCACCGACACCTGGTCGGGCTCGTCGCCCACCCACACCTCGCGGTGCAGATCGGGACCGTCGGGACGGACCAGCAGGGCGGAGATGCGGTGCTCCCGGGCGGCGTCCACCAGTGCGGGCACCCCCTCGGCGGCGCCCACCCTGCCGTCGTCGGTCGGCACCCGCCTGGCCTGGAACCGCTCCATGACCTCGGCGGCGTGGCGGTGCACATAGGAGGCGCGGGCCTCCTCCACCTCCTTCTCCAGCTTCTCCTCGCCGGCCGCCGCGTTGCGGCCCGGGGCGCGCACCCCGTGCTCGGCGATGACGGCCACACCCCGGAAGTCGGGGGCCAGCCGGTCGTGCACGGCGTGGCACTCGCGGGTGTCGCCGGCCAGGACCAGCACCTGCGCGCCCGTCTCGGCCTGTTGCTCCTTCAGGCTCTCCGCGATGAGGGCGGCGTTGTGCTCCCAGGTGTTCTCCACCGAGTTCTGGAACCGCCGCTCGGACCAGTCGGCGTTCGGGGTGCGGTGCACCGGCCACTCCTCGCCCTGGATCTGGCCGGCCTCGCGCCTGCCGAAGGGCCCCCGCAGTTCCAGGTCCGCGCCGGTGCGGTCGATGCGGGCCAGCAGGCAGGTGGGGGCGGTGTCCATCAGCTCCAGCAACGGCGTGGTGTGCGGCAGCGGCCCCCAGGTGGCGTACGGGCCGCCGCTCGGCGCCCGGGCCAGCGCGGGATCGAGCACCACCTCGCCCGCGGTGGCGAACAGCGCACGCCCCGGCGAGGCCGAACTGCGCGGCAGTGCCAGAAGGGCGTCGTACACCGCCTTGCGGGTGCGTTCGTCCGCCCCCTGGCTCTTCAGCAGATCGTGGACCTCGCGGGCGGCGAGTTCGTGGCGGGCCGCCGCGTCCTCGGTCAGCCACGAGGTGTCGAAGTAGACCGAGGCCCAGGGGCCGGGACGGTCGAAGATCGGGCTCAGGAATCCGAGTTCCATGGGCTCCCTCCTTGGAATCGCCGGTTTCCGGGTACCCGAACCGGTGCAAAAGACACGGAGCGAGGCCGGAGAACACCGACGAAGGAGGAGACCGAACCATGGGAATGGGAGTGGACCCGGAGAAGCTGTCCGAGACCGCGCTGATCGAGGAGCTGGAGTCCCTGCACCGGACCCGCCACGACACCCTGCTGCACGGCTCGTCGGACGCGCTGGCCGCGCACACCCGGCGCACCGCCGAACTGGAGGGCGAGTACCTGCGGCGCCACCCCGACCGGGCCGTCTCGGCGGGCCGTACGAGGGAGGGCGCCCGGGCGCGCACCGAGTGAGGCGAGGGTGCCGGCGGGAGCGGGCGGCCGCGCCGGTGCGCGGGCAAGCGGTGGTGGCGGCATGGTGGCGGCGCTGTGACGGCCGGGTGAGCGGGTGTTTGCCCCCAGGAGGCGGGGGCACCCGGACCGCGGCCGAGCGAGCGGCCCTGTGGGGGAGTGAGAAGGCTTCGGGCACGGAGGTCAGGGACCGTGCCCGGAGCCGCTCCCGAGTCCGGGTACCGCCCTGCTCCGGGCGGTACCCGCGACTGCCCGCGAGGCCGTTGGGGCACACCGGCCCGGGGCGCGCGGCGCACGGGAGGGGGAGCGCACGGACACGGCGAACGCGCGGGCAGGGCGAGAGGGGCGCACCCGAAAACCGGGTGCGCCCCTCTCGCCCGTCGGGGAGGGTGGGCCCATGAGCGATGCGCACACCGGCCCCGCAACCATCCTGGCGCCGGACGACACGGTGACCGTGGTCCTGCGCAAGTCCCGTGGCAGGCAGGTCCGTTACCCGGCGACCGCGGAGCGCGACGACGGCGTCCACGCCGTCGTGCGGGCGCCCTGGGCCGGCCCGCCGGTGCGGGACTTCGGCTTCGTGCGCTTCGAGAGCGGCGACGTGTTCACCGAGCACTACTGGCGCGACCGCTGGTTCTCGGTCAAGGAGGTGCGCGGCCCGGACGGCGGCCTCAAGGGCTGGTACTGCGACGTCACCCGCCCCGCCGCCGTCGCACAGGGCACGCTGACCACCTGGGACCTGGAGCTGGACCTGTGGGTGTCGCCCGACCGGTCGGCCGTGCTGCGCCTGGACGAGGACGAGTTCGCCGAGAGCGGGCTGCCCGAGAGCGAACCGGAGACGGCCGCCAGGGCCCGCCGCGCGCTGGACGAACTCGAACGGCTCGCCCGGGAGGGCGGTTTCGACGCCCTGCTGAGCTGACCCCGGATCCGGGACTTCGAGGAACCCGGGGCCGGGCGCGGGCACGGGAGCGGCGCGGGGCAGGCGAAGGGGGTGCGGAGAGCCGCACCCTCTCCGCACCCCCGTCCATGGGCCCCGCCCTCCGCCGGGCCGCCCGGCGGCCGGTTCAGTCCTTCAGCCGGGGCAGGACGTCACTGCGGTAGAAGTCGAAGAAACCCCGCAGATCGGGGCCGATCTGGTTGACGTGCACCACGTCGAACCCGGAGTCCGCGAACTCCCGCAGGGCGCGTACGTGCTCGTCGGGGTCGTCGCCGCACGGCAGCCCGGAGCCGGCCACCACTTCCTCGGTCACCAGCTGCGAGGCCTGCTCGAAGTGGGCGGGGGTGGGCAGGACCTGCCCCAGCTCGCCGGGCAGGAACATGTTGGGCCAGCGGCGGTGGACGGTGCGCACGGCCTCGTCGCGGTCGGCGCCGTAACAGACCTTCGTCCCGGCGAAGGCCGGCCCCTGCCCGGAGCCGCGGCCCCCGCCGCTGCGGCGGAAGCGCTCCAGCCCCTCCACGTCGGGCATGGTGGTGATGAACCCGTCGCCCACCCGTCCGGCCAGCTCGATGGCGGCCGGGCCGAAGCCGGACACGTCGATCGGCACCGGCTGGTCGGGCACGTCGTACAGCCGGGCGTTCTCCACGGTGTAGTGCCTGCCGTGGTGGCTGACCTCCTCGCCGGTCAGCAGGCGCCGGATGACGCCGATGGCCTCCTCCAGCATCTCCATCCGCACCGACGCCTGGGGCCAGGGGCCGCCCAGGATGTGCTCGTTGAGCGCCTCGCCGGTGCCCACGCCCAGCCGGAAGCGCCCCTCCAGCATCACCGCGCTGGTGGCGGCGGCCTGCGCGACCACCGCCGGGTGGACGCGCACGGTGGGGCAGGTGACCGCCGTCTGGACGGGCAGCGAGGTCGCCTGCGAGATCGCGCCGATGACGGACCACACGAACGGACTGTGCCCCTGGACGCCGTTCCACGGGTGGTAGTGGTCGGAGATCCACAACGAGGTGAAACCCGCCTGCTCGGCCATCCGGGCCTGCTCCACCAGCTCGTTCGGTCCGTGGTCCTCACAGGCCAGGAAGTAGCCGTACTCGGTCATCGAAGCAGTCCTCCACAGGTCCGGCGGTGCGGGCACCGGGTAACCGGGTGCCGGTGTGAAAAACATCGTTTGAAGGGGTGGGCCCCGGGCATCCGAACCCTCGTGCTTCGGACCGCAGGCACATCCGCGGGAGCGGTGACATTCCCCGCCCCGGGTGTTTCGGCCCCGGTCCACCTGTGCCCGGTCCCGCGGTAACCCCCACAGAGCCACAGTCCACAGTTCGGGAGAGACCGCACATGACCCCCGTACGAGCACGAGCAAAGCACGCGCGGCACCCGCACGACGACGCCCCCGACACCACCGCCGAGTTCCAGCGCATCGCCGAGCTTCCGGACGGCCCGGAGCGTGAGGAGCTGCGGCAGCGGGTCGTGCGGGCCTGGATGCCGATGGCCGAGCGCCTCGCCCGGCACTTCCGGAACCGCGGCGAGTCCCTGGAGGACCTGGAGCAGGTGGCCGCCCTCGGCCTGGTGAAGGCGGTCACCCGCTACGATCCGGCGCGCGGCAGCGCTTTCGAGAGCTTCGCGGTGCCGACCATCGTCGGCGAGATCAAACGGCACTTCCGCGACCACATGTGGGGCCTGCACGTGCCGCGACGGGTGCAGGAGCTGCGCAACCGCGTACGCGCCTCCAGCCGCCAGCTCAGCCACTCCCTCGACGGCCGCACCCCCGGCGTCAAGGAGATAGCGGAGCACAGCGGGCTGACGGAGGAGGAGGTGCGCATCGGCTCCGAGGCCCTGGAGAGCTACAGCACCCTCTCCCTGGACGCCGAGCTGCCCGGCGCCGACGACGGCTACGCGCTGGTGGACACCCTCGGCAGCGCCGAGCCCGGCTTCGACCTCGTCGTCTACCGCGAGTCGCTCAAGCCCCGGCTGCGCAACCTGCCCGAGCGCGAGCGCAAGATCCTCTACCTGCGCTTCTTCTGCGACATGACCCAGAGCCGGATCGCCGAGCAGCTCGGCATCTCCCAGATGCACGTCTCCCGGCTGATCAGCCGCACCTGCAACCGCCTGCACGCCGAGGTCGAGGCGGATCTGGAGCGGGAGCATGCCGCCCCGGAGGGGGAGCGGGAGCGCGAACGCGTCTACGCGGGCTCCCGGGCCGCCTGACGCGCCGCCGGCGGGTGAGGCGGGATGCTGGCGGCGCGCCCCGCACGCACCTCCGGCGCCCCCTGCCTCCGGCGCCCCCTGCCTCCGCCGCGCCCGCGCAGCCGCGCGGGCGCGGCGCACGCGCGCCCGGCGTCCCTCTCCACCGGCCGGACCGGCCGGTGGAGCGCCGGTCCGCGGGCCGGCTCGCGGACCGGCCCGCCGAACGCCTCACAGCCCGCGCAGGGCGAGGGCGACATGCCGCGCGATCCGCTCCACGGCACCGGCCTCCGCCAGCCCGAAGGCCCGCCGGCCGCCGGTGCGCAGCAGCGTCAGCGCGCCGAGCACCGGGCCTCCCGCGCCGTCGGACAGCGGCACGCACAGCAGCGAGCCGACCTCGGCCCGCACCACAACGGGGGCCCCGGCGGCGTCCCGGCCCAGGAGCCCGGGGTCCTCGGGCCGCACTCGCAGCGTCGTGCCGCCGTGCCGCACCGCGTCCGCCACCGGCGGCCAGGAGGACGGGTCCTGCCCGGCGACCGCGTCGCGCAGCCGCCCGGCCGGGGCCAGGACGGCGGCCCGGCGCAGCGCGCCACCGGGCACGGCGGCGTCGACGACCACCCAGTCGGCGAACCGGCCGTAGAGCGCCTCCGCCACCCGCTGCGGCACCTCCTTGGGGGAGTCGGCCCCGAGCAGCGCCGTCGTCGTCCCGTCCAGCAGGTCCATCAGCTCGGCGCCGCGGGCGGCCTCGGACGGGTCGGGGCGGGACTCCCCGCGCTCCACCGCCGCGGCCGGTCCGGCGGGGCCGTGCCCGGCGGGCGCGCCGGGCACGGCCGGCTGGAGGACGGCCAGGACGATCGCGCCCGGCTCGTGCGGGGGGTGCAGCGCCGTCAGGGTGACCCGCAGCGCGGTGCCGCCGTGCCGGGACGGGCCCGGCAGACGGACGGTCAGCCCGCGGTCGCCCTCGCCGCGGGCGACGGCCGCCACCTGGGAGCGGAAGGCCGCCCGGGATTCGTGGGCCAGGGAACCGGTCAGTGCCCGCCCGGTGGAGTATCCGGCCCGAACCCCCAGCACCTGCCCGGCGGCGGGGTTGCAGCGCCGTACCACCGTGTCCCGGTCCAGCAGGGCCACCGCCACCGGCAGCCGCTGGAACAGGAGGCGCAGCAGCCGGTGCTCGTGGTGCTCCTCCGGGCCGCCGCGGTGCCGTTCGGCGGCCAGCTCCTCGTAGCGCGGCCACAGCACCTCGGCCGCGTGCCGGAGCTCCAGGAGCGCGGCCTCCAGGGCGGGGAGGCGGTCGGCCTCCGGCAGGGCGGGCGCCGACCGCAGTTCCTCCACCCTTCGGCGGAAGTCCGCCAGCTCGCTTCCGAACTCCTCCGCCTGCGCCATGTCCTCAACGTAACCCGCGGGCAGCCGGAGGTCCTGTCGGTCGCACAGAAAAAATACTACTCATCACTCTTTGTTGGGACGGTGTGATGGGAAGGGCCGCGCTGCGGTGGTCCCCGGGCGGCCCGCGCCCGCCCGGACGGCTCGGCGCGCCGGCCGTTTCCCGGCCGCCGCGCGGGGCAGCCGATCCCACGCGACCGGATGTTCGGGGAGCCGGCCGCGACCGGCCGGAGAACAGAGGAAAGGACCGGACAGCGCCATGCCGGACCGATGCGACGCGATGCCGTTCGAGTCCGCTCCGATGTTCCCGGGACCGGAGCCGGAGCCGGAGCCGGCGCTCGACGCCGCCTCCCCCGCCCGGAGCCTCGCCCGGCTGGCCGAACAGGTCGTCCGCTCCACCCCGGGGTGCTGCGGCGCCACCGCCACCGCCCACACCGGCGGCGGTCCGGCCGAGGGCACCACCGCCGTCACCCATCCGGACCTGTCCGAGCTCGTCGCCGTCCAGTGGGAGGACGGGGACGGCCCCGTGCCGCAGGCCCTGCGCACCGGACGCCCCGCCGGCTCCGAGGACCTGCTGCTGGACGACCGCTGGCCCGGCTACCGCGCCAGGGCGCTGGAGATGGGACTGCGCTCCGGCGCCGCCCTGCCGTACCGCCGGGGCGACCTCACCCTCACCCTCACCGTCCACGGCTTCCGGCCCCGCCCGCTGGAGGAGACCGTCCGCTGCCCGGCGGCGCTCCTGGGCGACCTGGCCGCCACCGGGCTGGCCCGCGACCGCCGCCACCGCGCGGCGCTGGCGGAGGCGGAGCAGCTCAGGGGCGCGCTGCGCAGCAGACCCGTCGTGGACCAGGCGTGCGGGATCGTGATGCACGTGCTCGGCTGCGACGCGCAGGAGGCGTTCGCCCTGCTGCGCGGGATCTCGCAGCACACCAACCGCAAGCTCTCCGACCTGGCCGGCGCCCTGGTGCGCACCCGGGGCCACGGCATGGAGCAGGAACTCCAGCGCTTCTCGGAGCTGTCCCGGCGGCACTGACCGGTCCGGCGGAAGGGCCGGAAGGCAGCGGCGGAACCAGACAGGGCGGCCGGCGGGCCGCCCCCGGACACGGCGGAGGCACGGATGCAGCAGACCCGACCCGACGGCCCCACCCCCGCGGCCGTGACCGCGCCGGACCGGTACGGCGTCCACGGCGCCGTGGCCGAGGCGGCCTGCGGCTACTGGGGGCGGCGCGGCCTGCCCACCGAGCCCGGACAGGTCGTGGCGGCCCCCACCGCGCCCCTGCTCCTGCTGGCACTGCTCGCCGCGGCCGAGCCCGGACACGAGCGCGGGCAGGGGGAGGCCGGTCCGGACGGCGGCGGGGTGGTGCTGCCCAGGCCGGGCCCGGCCTGGCACGCCGACCAGGCACGACTGCTCGGCCGGCCGCTGCACCCCGTGCCCGTGCCGGCCGAGTGCGGCGGGGTGCCCGACCCCTTCGCGCTGCTGGAGACCGTGGGCCGGGCCCGCGCGGCCGGCGGGGACCCGCGGGTGCTGCTGCTGTCCGTGGCCGACGGGCTGACCGGGACGGCCGCGCCGCCCGAGCTGCTGCACGAGGTGTGCGAGGCGGCCGTCCAGGAGGATCTGCTGATCATCAGCGACGAGAGCTGGCGCGACACCTCCCACGACCCCCGTGACACGGTGATCGTCAGCCCCGCCGAGATCCTGCACCGCTCGGCCCGCCTCACCGGCACGGGCACCCGCGCCGACGCCCTCCACGCCCACGCCCGCACCGCAGTGAACGGCGGCGGTGACAAGAGCGGTGACAAGAGCGGGGACGAGGGCGGGGACCACGACTGCGTCGTGGTCCTCGTCGACCTCGGCGCCGACCCGGAGCACGCCCTCGGGCCGGGCACCGCCGTGGGCGTGGCCCGCCTGCCGGCCACCGCGCGCGGACGGGAGCTGGGCGAGCGCACCCGCGCCGCCCTGACCGCCCTGCACGCCCGCCCCCGCGGCCGCGACGCCACCGCCGCCGCCGAGGCGCTGGACGAGGCGGAGCCGCTGCGCGCGCACCGCGCCGCCGGCAACCGGGCCCACGCCGACCGCGCCGCCGGACTCCACCGCATCCTGACCGGCGCCGGCGCGGTCTGCCGGCCGCCGCACGCCGGACGCCACATCTACCCCGACTTCGAGGCGCTGCGCCCCGCGCTGGCCGCCCGCGGCATCGAGGACGCCCCCCGGCTGGAGGCGGAACTGGTGCGCAGGCTCGGCCCGTACGCGCTGGGCGGCCACCGCTTCGGCGACGATCCGCACGCCCTGCGGGTGCGTCTGTCGACCGATGTGCCGCCGGAGCGGCTGGAAGCGGCCCTGCGGGAGCCGGCAACCGCGGGCCCGGCGGCCCCCCGCCCCGTGACACCCCCGGAC
>NZ_JAKMAY010000162.1:0-13187 GCF_022015835.1 Streptomyces sp. ICN903
GGACCATGTCCTGCCACTCCGGGTCCCGGATGCCCGCCTGGACCACCTCCCTGATCCCCTACACATACGCCCTCCTCGACGAGCGGTCCGGCTACCCGGCGGGCATCCGGGACCCGGAGTGGCAGGACATGGTCCTGCGCGCGGCGGGGGATCCGGCCGCGCTGGAGGAGGCCCTGACGCGGGCGGCCGTACGCGTCTGCGGCGAACTGCGGAGCCTGGGACATCCCTCGGGCCCCGCCGACGCCCGTGAGATAACCCGGCTCGCCTCGGACCTCGCCCGGCTGCGCGGCCTGCCCGCCGCGGGCCGCGGGGAGCTGGTCGAGGCCGTTCAGGCGGTGCTCGCACAGGGCGAGCCGTACGGACGGGGGCGGGCCGTGGCGCGGGCGATGGAGCGGGTGCTCGTCGGCACACGCGGCGGGCGCCCCGCCCCGCGGGCACCGCGCAGCGGCCTGGCCCCCGCGGTCGAGGCCGAGGTGGCCCGGCTGGGCCTGCCCGGCCCCTCCTCCGGCGGCCCCGGCCCCTCACGTGACCTGCGGCTGGACCCGCTGCGCTCCGGTCTCGACCGCCGCCGCGAACTGCTGCTGCGCCGGCTGACGGTGTGCGGGGTCCCCTACGGGGAGGCCGGACAGGTCGTGGGCGCGGGCGGCGCCGAGGCCCTCACCTCCCGCTGGGAGGTGCGCTGGACGCCCGCCACGGACGCCGTGCTGACCGCTGCCGGCGCACGCGGGGTCACCCCCGCGCAGGCCGCCGAGGGCGTACTGCGCGAACGGCTGCGCCTGGAGCGCGAGGAGGGCGGGCCGACGGCCGCGCAGGCCCTCGAAGGGCTCCGGCAGGCGGCGCAGTGCGGTCTGGCCGGGCTCGCGGACGAGCGGCTCGGCGAGGTCGTCGACGTCCTGCCACGGGCCGGTACCCTGCCGGAGCTGCTGGCCGGACTGGCCCTGCTGGACCGGCTGCGGGCCGGCCATGTCCCGGGGCTCGGCGCCGGGAGCGGCCGCGAGGCCCGGGCGGCTGCCGCCGCGGAGCTGCTCACGGCGGCGGCGGTGCGGCAGGTGGACGGCCTGACCGGCTCCGAGGACCCGGCCGACGCCCGCGCCCTGCTCGAACTCTCCTCCCGGGCCGACCTGTTGGGCGGCATCCGGCTGTCCGGCGCCCTGGCCCGCCTGTCCGCCGACGGCTCCCCCCTGATGCGGGGCGCCGCCGCGGCCGTACGCGTCCTGCTCGGGCACGAGGACGCGCGGTCCCTCGGCGACCGCGTGGCCTCCTGGGTCGACGGGGCCACCGACCCCGGTTCGCGCACCGCGCTCACCGCACGGCTCGGCGGGCTGCTGACCGCCGCGGGTCCGCTGCTGGAGGCGGCACCGCCCGCCCTGGAGCCCTTGCTCGGCCGGGTGGCCGAGCTGCCCGACCGGGCGTTCCTCGACCGGCTCCCCGCGCTGCGCGGCGGCTTCGACACCCTCAGCCCCGCGGCCCGCGACCGCCTTCTCGCGGCCGTCGAGGAGCGTCTGGGCACCACGCGTGTCGCCGACACCGGCGGCGTCGATCCGGCCGCCCTCGCCGCCTGGGCCGAGGCGGACCTCGCGGCCCGCGAGACGCTGCGCTCGTGGGGACTGCCGCCCGCGCCGGACGGGGCCCCGGTGGAGGACGCCCCGGTGGACGCCCCGGAGGGCGCCGCCCTCGTGCCCGCGCCGGGAGCCCCGGCGGCCGACGGCGGCTGCGGGACCGCCGCACCCTCCGTACCCCCGGCCGGGGACCGCCTCCTCGCCCCCGCGGACCGCTGGCGTCTGCTGCTGGGCCGCCGCACCGACCGGCTGCCGCCCTCCGCCGCGCCGCTGGCGACCGCGCTGGACGAGCTGTACGGCAGCGGCCGCGGTGAGGGCAGCCGGGGCGAGCTCGCCGGCCCGGCGGGAGGTGGCGGACGGGAGGTCCCGTATCCCGGGGTGCGGGAGTGGTCCGAGGAGCTGGCCGCGCTGTTCGGGCCGGGCATCCGGGAGGAGGTGCTGGCGGCGGCCGCCGAGGCGGGCCGCCGGGACGTCCTGGCGGAGCTGGACGCGGACACCGTGCGGCCCTCGGTGGACCTGCTGCGCACCGTGCTGCGGCACGCGGGCGGGCTGCCCGAGGCCCGGCTGGCCGCACTGCGCCCGCTGGTGCGGCGGCTGGTCGAGGAGCTGACCCGGCAGCTGGCCACCCGCCTGCGGCCCGCGCTGCACGGCGCGTCCCTGCCGCGTCCCGGCAGACGCCCCGGCGGCGGCCTGGACCTGCCCCGCACACTGCGGGCCAACCTGGCCACGGCCCGCCGCGGCCCGGACGGCACGGTGCGGGTGATCCCCGAGCGTCCGGTCTTCCGCGCCAGGGGACGCCGGGCCGCCGACTGGCGGCTGGTCCTGGTCACGGATGTGTCGGGGTCCATGGAGGCGTCCACGGTGTGGGCCGCGCTGACCGCCTCGGTACTGGCGGGGGTGCCGACGCTCTCCACCCACTTCCTGGCGTTCTCCACCGAGGTCGTCGACCTCACCGGGCACATGGAAGACCCGCTGTCGCTGCTGCTGGAGGTCAGCGTGGGCGGCGGCACCCACATCGCCGCGGGGCTGCGGCACGCGCGCGGGCTGGTCACCGTGCCCTCGCGCACCCTCGTCGTGGTCGTCAGCGACTTCGAGGAGGGCCATCCGCTCGGCGGCCTGCTCGCCGAGGTCCGCGCGCTGGTCTCGGCCGGCTGCCACGTCCTGGGCTGCGCGAGCCTCGACGACACGGGCCGGCCCCGCTACTCCACGTCGGTCGCCGGCCAGCTCGTCGCCGCGGGCATGCCCGTCGCCGCCCTCAGTCCGCTCGAACTCGCCCGCTGGGTAGGGGAGAAGATCGTATGAGCCAGGACCTGCCCCCGGTCGTCCCGTCCGTCACCGCCGAACTCGTCGCGGCGCTCACGCCCCGGCTCCGCAAGCGGCTGGACGCGGGCGTCGCCAAGCTCGCCGCGCGGCCGGCCGCCCGTGAGGGCGACACCGTGCGGATCGCCGTCGACGACGAGACCGACGTCGTACTGCACGCCCCCGGCGGGACGGTGACCGGGGCGGACGCGATCCGCTGCGGATGCCTGCTGGCCCCCGACTGCCTGCACCGCGCGGCGGCGGCCTCGGCCGCGCCGGTCGCCGACGAGGCCCCGGCCCCGGAGCCCGCCGGGGCCTCCGGGGCCGCCGAAGTCGGAGAGGCCGGGGAGGAACGGAAAGAGGAAGGACGGCCGGAGGGGACGGAGGTCACCGCCACCGCCGGGCAACGCGCCGCCGCACGGGCGGTGTTCGACGCGGCCGCCGCCGTCCTGGAGGCCGGAGCGGACGGCGCCGGCGCGGTGCTCCAGGCGGAGCTCCTGCGCGCCGCGCACACCGCCCGGCTCGCCGGCCTCCCACGAGCCGGCGCCGCGGCGGTCTCCGTGGTCACCGGGGTGCGCGCGGCCCGCTCCGCCGACCCCGGACACCGCCTCGCCGATCTCGCCGGCGCGCTGGCCGACACCCTGGGCACTGCCCACCGCCTCCCGCACGCCACCGGCCCGGAGCTGGCCGGACTGCGCGGCAGAGCCCGGCAGCCGTACCGCCCGGACGGCTCCCTGCGCCTGTACGGCCTCTTCTGCGAGCCCGTCCTCACCGCGACCGGCTACGCGGGCGCGGTCACCTGGACCGCCGACGCGGAAGGGCGCCTGTACACGGTGTCGGACGTGGCGCCGGGCGGACCCGCCCGGGCGACCGGCGCCGCCGACCGGGCCGTGCGGATCGGCGACACCGCCCTGACCCACCGCGAGCTGTCGCGTGCGGGCCTGGCCGTGTCCGGCGCCACCGTCTCCCCGACGGGCCGTCTGGGTGCGGGGGCCGGGGTGCGGGCGGTCCGCGCGCCCGGCGCCGCCTGGCGTGCAGAACCGCTGGACCGGCTGTGGGCCGTGCCCGCCGCCGAGCAGGTGGCCCGGGCGCTGGACGGCGGACAGGACCTGCTGTTCCTCGAAGTGGCCGTCACGGGCACGGCGCGGGAGGCGGCGGGCGACTGCCTGCTGGCCGACTGCGCGGGCCTCGCCCTGCGGCTGGCCGCCGCCCACGACGATCCCGCGCTCCCCTGCCGCGACAATCTCCGTCTGCTCGCCGCCGCCGGGGGCGGCAGGCGGCGGATCGTCGCCCGGCTGGTGCCCGGACCGTCCCCCCGTGCCCTGCTGCTCGCCACCGAGCACCCCTCCGACCCCGGCGCCCGGGTGGATCTCGGCCTGGACCGCCTCCGGCGCGCGGACCTGCCCGCCGGGGCGGTCGCGCCGCAGGTCCCGGCCGTCCCCGCCGGGGAACGCGACGCCGCCGCCCCGCTGCACCTGCTGCGCCGCCGTGTCCACCAGGCGGTCTCCGGGGGCCGCCGTGTCCTCGCCTTCGCCGGAGGCGAGTCGGGCGACGGCGCCCGGCTGCGCCGCCTCGGCCTCGCCACGGGGGCCGGTCTCCTGGACGGCCTCCACGCCGCCGCCGCGGACCGCTCCCGCGACGCCTTCGGCCGCCTGCTCCCGGCCGACACCGGCCGTTTCGCCCGGGCCTGGCTGGCCGCCGCGGTCTATCTCGACACGGTGGAGCGGGCGTTGTGCGCGAGCTCGTGGGAGACCGCCGCGGCCGGTGTGCCCTCCCCGGATCCCGCCCGATCCGCGGCGGCGGGGCCGTGAGCCCGGGCCCGGCGGCGGGGCCGGGCCGGTAATTCGGTGGCCCCGACCGCGACGGGCACCGACCCTGGTCACCGTGACAGAGCCCAGACACCGAATCCGCGCCCTCCACACCGCTTCGACGGTGACCGTGTACCAGGCTTACGCGCCGGAGATCGGCGTGCCCGCCGCCCGGGACGGACGCTTCCCCGCGGCGTGGAAGAGGGACCGGATGACGTGGGTCAAGCCGTCGTTCCTGTGGATGATGTACCGCTCCGGGTGGGGCACCAAGGACGGTCAGCGGACCGTCCTCGCCGTCGAGATCACCCGCGAGGGCTTCGAGTGGGCCCTGAAACACGCCTGCCTGAGCCACTACGAACGCGGGCTGCACCCCGACCCCGCCGCCTGGAGGCGCCGGCTGAAGCGGGCCCCGGCCCGGGTCCAGTGGGATCCCGAACGCGACCTGCACCTGCGGCCACTGCCCCACCGTTCCCTGCAACTCGGCCTCACCGGCGAAGCGGCACGCAGGTACGCGGACGAATGGACGGTCTCCATCACCGACGTCACCGCGCTCGCACACACGGTTCACGCCCATGTGCGGGACGGAGCACTGGAAGCCGCCCGGCGGCTCCTGCCCGTGGAACGCCCCTGCCCCGTGGACGGCGGTCTGCCGGCCCACCTGCGCGCCTGACCGGGAGCCGGCGGGGACACACGAGGTGCTGCGGGAGGAACCGGATGATCCTGCCGCAGCCCGCCGGCGGCCCCGTCAGCGGCGTCGGCGGGCGTTGAGCCGGGCGGCCCGGCGCAGCAGGTGGTCGCGCTCGGCGAGGCTGGGGGCCTTCCCGGCCGCCTCGGCGTACAGCCGTGCCGCCGTCGCCGTGTCGCCGTCGCGCTCGTGGAGGTACGCCGCCACCGCGGCGTGGCGGGGCAGGGAGTCGTCCAGCGCGGCGAGCGCCGCCAGGCCGGCGCGCGGTCCGTCGGCCTCGCCGACGGCCACCGCGCGGTTGAGTTCGGCGACCGGGCTGCCGGTCAGGCGCACGAGTTCGTCGTACCACTGGACGATCTGCACCCAATCGGTCTCCTCGACGGTGGGCGCGTCGGCGTGGAGCGCCGCGATGGCGGCCTGGGCCTGGAACTCGCCCAGCCGGTCGCGGGCAAGGGCCGCCTGCAGCATGTCCACACCCTCGGCGATCAGTTCGGTGTCCCACCGGCCGCGGTCCTGCTCGGCGAGCGGTACGAGACTGCCGTCGGGCGCGGTCCGGGCGGCGCGCCGGGCGTGGTGGAGCAGCATGAGGGCGAGCAGCCCGGCCGCCTCCGGGTGGTCGACGGCGGCCGCGAGCTGCCGGGTGAGCCGGATGGCCTCGGCCGCGAGGTCGACGTCGCCGGAGTATCCCTCGTTGAAGACCAGGTAGAGGACGCGCAGCACGGTGGCTACGTCGCCGGGCCGGTCCAGGCGTACACCGGCCACGGTGCGCTTGGCCCGGGCGATCCTCTGCGCCATGGTCGCCTCGGGCACCAGGTAGGCCCGGGCGATCTGGCGGGTGGTCAGTCCCCCGACGGCGCGCAGTGTGAGCGCGACCGCGGACGACGGTGTGAGCGACGGGTGGGCGCACAGGAAGTAGAGCCGGAGGGTGTCGTCCACCGCGGGCGCCGGCCCGGGCTCCGGTTCCCGCTCGATCCGCTCCTCGCGCCGGTGGCGGGCGGCGTCCGCCCGGGTCGCGTCGAGGAACTTGCGCCAGGCCACCGTGACCAGCCAGCCCTTCGGGTCCCGCGGCCGGTGGTCCGGCCAGACGCGGAGCGCCTCCAGGAGTGCTTCCTGCACGGCGTCCTCGGCCGCCGCGAAATCGGCTCCGCGGCGGCCGAGGATCGCGAGCACGCCCGGTACGAGGCTCCGGAGAAGTGTCTCGTCCACCTGGGGGTCACTCCGTGGTGGGGGGATGCGCGGCCAGGAACGGGCGCACCTCGAGCCACTCGTGGATCGGCTTCCCGCCCGCTCCGGGTGCGGCCGACAGTTCCCCGGCCAGCTCGACGGCACGCTCGTGGCTGTCGACATCGATCACCATCCAGCCGGCGATGAGGTCCTTGGTCTCGGCGAAGGGGCCGTCGGTGACCGGCGGGCGTCCCTCGCCGCCGTACCGGACGAAGGTCCCCTCGGGGGCGAGCGCCTGGCTGTCCACGAATTCGCCGGTCTTCTCGAGCCGGGCCGCGAAGTCCTGCATGTACCGCACGTGGGCCGAGATCTCCTCCGGCGTCCACCGGTCCATGGGCACGTCGTTGACCGGGGCTGGGGCGCCACGGTAGTGCTTGAGCAGCAGGTACTTGGCCATCGTGTCTCTCCTCGGTGCCGGTGCGGCCCATTGTGGCCACGCTCACCCCGGGGACGGAGCCGACCGCGGGTTCTCGACATCACCGCGCGGGGTTCTTCGACCCGTGCGGACGAACCCGGACGAGCCGTCCCGCTGCGGCCGAGCCCCGGCCCCGCGGCGGACCGTCCGCGCCGGTATGCCGGCGCGGACGGCCTCCTCGGCGGTCGCCACCGCGGCCGGGACTGCGGTTGTGACTACCGGTCGCCTCCTTCGGCGTGTTCGGGGGCCTGGCGGCCGGGAGCCGCCGCGTCCGGCTCCGCAGTGGCCGCGGGCCCCTCCCCGCGGCGCCGGAACGCCTGGGCACCGAGCGCCAGGAGCAGGACCACCACCCCGTACAGGGCGTGCTGCGGGGACTCGACGAGGCTGATGGCGATCACCACGAGCAGCACCAGGTTGAGCCCTGAGCGGATCGTCAGGCCGCGCACCCGCAGATACGAGATGATGCTGAGGACGTACAGCAGCATGAAGATCGCGCTCGCGGTGGCCGTGGTGTCGACGACCAGGGACGGTTCGAACCCCAGCAGCACGGTGGTCGCCGAGAACAGCACGGCCGGCAGCGCCAGTGAACGCCCCCTGGACTTCCGGCCGCCGGACGTGACGAGCGCGGCCGGCAGCATGCCGTTGTCGGCCGCGTCGTACGTCAGCTGGGAGACTCCCCAGACCCAGGCGATCGCGTTGAGCAGCATGGCGCAGCACGCGATGAAGGTGACCGCCCACAGCATGGCCTCGCCGTAGCCGACCGCTTCGACGAGCTGGAGCAGCCCGACCACCTCGTCGACTTCGTCGCGGGGGACGGTCACCGCGATGGCCACGGTGAGCAGGATGGTGAACACCCCGTAGACGGTGAGGGCGATGGAGCTGACCGGCAGGAAATCGCGCTCGGGGTCGCGGAACTCCCGGGCGAGGAAGGTCAGGTTCTCGAAACCCGCGAACGCCCAGAAGGCGAGGAGCACGCCGGGCAGCACGACGCCCAGGCCCTCGGTGCTCGGCACCACCGTGTGCAGACCGTCCCGCGCGGAAGGAGCGGCGGACAGCAGGAGCACGGTGGCGACCAGCACCAGTCCCCAGGTGGCCGCCGTCTGGACCCGGGTGCTCGCGCGCACCCCGGCCAGGTTGATCAGGAGTGCCACGACCAGGACCGCCACGGCGATGACGATGGTGGTGACGCGCTCCATGCCGAAGGTCTGGGCGACGTAGCGCCCGGCGACGAACGCCCCGGAGGGCAGGCCGACGATGACCAGGGCGATGAACATCACCGGCACGCAGCGGGCGAACACATCGCCCAGACCCAGCCGGATGAACGCCTCGATGCCGCGGCCGTCGGGGTTGGTGCGCACCATGTCGTCGAACATCAGGAGCATCGGCAGACAGAGCAGGGTCGACAGCGCCCACACCAGCAGGCTGTTGTGGCCCGCGCGGCCGTAGACCGCCGACGGCAGGAACAGGATGCCGGAGCCGGCGATGGACCCGATGGCCAGGGGGACGGCCTGCCGGCGCGTCAGCCCGCGGGAGGCGGTGTCGTGGGTCGTGTCGGTCACCGGGCTTCTCCCCGCTCCTGGCCTGCCGCCCGCGGCAGGGCTCCCGTTCCGCGGCCGAGGACCGCGCCGGGGCCGTGTCTCCGGACCTTCCCGCCCGCGGCGGCGGTGTTGGGCTCGTCGGCCGCGTTGCCTTCATCCGTCCGGCCGGCCTCGCACGAGGTCGGGGCTCCGGGTGTCCGGTCCCGCGAGGCGTTCGGCCGCCGTAAGGATCCCCGGACGCCGGCCACGGTCTGGAGCGCGCCCGTGCGGCCGCTCGGTGCGGGGCGCAGCGCGTCGGTGTGTCCGGCGGCTCCTTCCGCGGCGGCTTCCCTCACGGGAGATGAGTGTGTGGTCAAGACCTGTCTCCTGGTGAACGGGTGGCGAATCGTGGTCGGCGGGCCACGACCTGGGCTCCGGCGCGTACATGTGGGAGGCGGCCGCCGGAAGTGTTCGGGGCCCGGCGCACCGCCGGGGCGGCATGATACGGATCGGTCGTGCGGCGGGCGAACCGGAATATCGGCCCCGTCGCACCGGATCCGGGCTGTCCGGGGCAGCGGCGATCTCGGCGCGGCCCACGCCCTCCGGCGAAGACCTGCGGCCGGAGGAACCCCCTCTCCGGCCGGGCGGTCACCGGGTGGGGTGCTCGGCGATCCAGCGGGCGGCCAGCAGACCGGAGGCGGCGGTGATCCCCGCGGCGGCGACGACGGTGGCCTCCAGCCCGAGTGCGTCTGCGAGGACTCCGGCCACCAGCGCGCCGGCGGCGTAGCCGATGTCCCTCCAGAAGCGGTAGGTGCCCAGGGCGCCCGCCCGCCAGGCGGGATGGGCGTGGTCGGAGACGGAGGCGATCAGGGCCGGGTAGACCATGGCGGTGCCGACCCCGAGCGCGACCGCGGACAGGATGCCCGCGAGCAGCGGGCGGTCCAGCAGGGCGAGGGCGAGGACGAAGCCCGCGGCCTGGACGAGCATCCCGGAGACGATCAGGGGCTTGCGGCCGATGCGGTCGGCGAGGTGGCCGGTGGGGATCTGGCCGACACCCCACAGGATCGGGTAGAGCCCCTTGATCAGTCCGACCGCGGCCAGCCCCAGGCCGTGGTCGGTGAAGAGCAGGGGGAAGACGCCCCAGGTCAGACCGTCGTTGAGGTTGTTGACCAGCCCGGCCTGGCTCGCGCCGCGCAGGGAGCGGTCGCGCCAGGAGGCGCGGGCGAAGGTGGCGGCCAGGGCGGTGTCCTCCCCGTCGGGCAGGGGCCTGGCGTGCCGGGCGAGTTCGAGGGCGACGTGGGCGGCGGTGTCGCGGACGACCAGGGCCAGTGCGAGGCCGGCGACGACGAAGACGACGCCGATGAGTTCGGGGACCGGGCGCAGGCCGTAGGCGGTGGCGAGGTAGCCGGTGAGCAGTGCGGTGACGCCGACGGCGGTGTAGCCGGCGGCCTCGTTGAGACCGGTGGCCAGGCCCCGGCGGGAGGGGCCGACGAGGTCGATCTTCATGTTGACGGTCATCGACCAGGTCAGGCCCTGGTTGAGGCCGAGCAGGACGTTGGCGGCGACGATCCAGCCCCATGAGGGGGCCCAGGCCAGGGCGAAGGGGACGGGGACGCCGATCAGCCAGCCGGCGACCAGGAGCTGCTTGCGGCTGAAACGGGAGGTGAGCGCACCGGCGGCGAGATTGGTCATCGCCTTGGTGAGGCCGAAGGCGATGATGAAGGAGAACACCGCCAGGTCGCTGGTCAGCCCGAAGACGTCGGTGCCGATGAGCGGGACGGTGGTGCGTTCCAGGCCGACCAGGCCGCCGACGCAGACGTTGACGATGACCAGCAGGGTGAACTGCAGCCGGTTCTCCCTCAGGCCGAGCCGGACGGGCCGTCCGGCGGCGTCGGCCGGCGCTGCCGGGTGGTCGTCGGAGAACCTCACGGCGCTCCTCCAGGTCTCGGTACGGAAGGGCGGGCAGGCACGCCCGTTCTCACCTATGATATTCCATGGAATTATGGAGGATTTCATGGAGGAGACTCCGAAAGCCCAGGCCAAGGCCCGGCTCTACGACGCGTTCGCGGCCACCGGCAAGGCTCTGGCCAGCGGAAAACGTCTGGAACTGCTCGACCTGCTCGCCCAGGGGGAACGCACCGTCGATGCGCTCGCCAAGACGGCCGGACTGAACCTGACCACCGCGTCCGCGCATCTCCAGACCCTCAAGCAGGCCGGTCTGGTCTCAACCCGGCGCGAGGGGGTGCGCGTCCACTACCGGCTCGCCGGCGAGGACGTGGCCCTTCTGTTCGCGCTGCTGCGCGAGGTCGCCCAGGCGCACCAGGCCGCCGTCGAGCCGGCCCGCGCCGCCTATCTCGGCCCGGAGGCGGGCCGGGAGCTCACCCGGGAGGAGCTCCTGGCCCGGGTCGAGTCCGGCGATGTCGTCGTGCTGGATGTGCGCCCCGCGCAGGAGTACGCGGCCGGGCACATCCCCGGCGCGATATCCGTCCCCGTCGGCGAGCTCGCCGAGCGCGTCGGCGAGCTGCCCGACGGAGTCGAGGTCGTCGCCTACTGCCGCGGCGAGTACTGCGTGATGGCCCATGAGGCCGTACGCCTGCTGGCCGGGCGGGGTCGCAGGGCGATCCGCCTGAGCGACGGCATGCTCGAGTGGCGCCTGGCCGGCCTGCCCGTCGCCACCGGAGCCGGCGCCTGAGCCCTCCCCGGCCACCGCCCCACCACCTCACCGGTCCCCCGGACACCGTCGGCGTGGCCCTGCCGGCCGCCGGTGCCGTCCGCTACCGCCGGATGAGGCCGAGTTCGGTGGCGGTGGCGACGGCGGCGGTGCGGGACTCGACGCCGAGCTTGGCGTAGACACGGGCCAGATGGGACTTGACGGTCCCCTCGGTGAGGTGGAGCCGGGCGCCGACGGCCTGGTTCGACAGTCCTTCGGCGACCAGGGCGAGCACCTCCGTCTCCCGCCGGGTCAGGGCGGTGCCGGGGGTGCGCAGCCGGTTCATCAGCCGGTCCGCGACGGCCGGGGCCAGCGCGGTGCGGCCCGCGGCGGCGGTGCGTACGGCGGCGGCCAGCTCCTGGGGCGGAGCGTCCTTGAGGAGGTAGCCGGTCGCACCGGCCTCGATGGCGGGGAGGGTGTCGGCGTCGGTGTCGTAGGTGGTGACGATCACCACCCGGGGCGCCGACGGGCGGGAGGTGATCGCGGCGGTGGCCTCGGCTCCGTTCATCCCCCCGCCGAACTGGAGGTCCATGAGGACGACGTCGATGTCGCCCCCGGCGGCGCGGGCGACGGCGGCCTCGGCGGTGGCGGCCTCGGCCACCACCTCGATGCCGGGTTCGGTCTCCAGTACGGCGCGCAGTCCCGCCCGCACCACGGGGTGGTCGTCGGCCAGGAGCAGGCGGATGGCGGGATCGGTCACGGGCGTGCCTCGGGTGAGGAATCGGGTGCGGGATCGAGTACGGGATCGGGGTCGAGACCGGGCGGCAGTCCGAGGCCGGGCTCGGGCGCTGTGCCGCCGGACCGGCCCAGGGGCAGCCGGGCGGTCAGAACGGTGCCGCGGCCGGGGGCGGAGTCGACGGTGAGCTCCCCGCCCAGGGCGTGTGCGCGGGCGCGCATGGCGGCCAGCCCGAACCCGCCGGTCTCCGGGTCGGGTGCGGGCAGGCGGGCGGGGTCGAAGCCGCGTCCGTCGTCGGCGATCTCCACGGTGACGTGGTCGCCGAGGAGGCCGAGGGTGACCTCGGCGGTGACGGCCCCGGCATGGCGGACGGTGTTGGACAGCGCCGACTGGGCGATCCGCAGCAGCGCGACCTCGTGCGCGGTCGGCAGCGGTACGAGGTCGCCGGTGACGCGGAGGCGTACGGCGATCCGGTGGTGGGCACCGGTGGTGGCGCACAGGCGTTCCAGGGCTCCGGCCAGGGTGGTGCCCTCCAGCGCGGGCGGGGCGAGGGCGGCGACGAAGCGGCGGGCCTCGGCGAGGTTGTCGACGGCGCTCCGGCGGGCCTGGTCGACATGGCGGGCGGCGGTCTCCGGCGCGCCGGGCAGGGCCCGCTCCGCGGCCCGCAGCAGCAGCTGGATGCTGGTCAGCCCCTGGGCGAGGGTGTCGTGGATCTCACGGGCCAGGCGTTCGCGCTCGGCCAGCACACCGGCGGTGTGCTGGGCCGCGGCCAGATCGGCACGGGTGGCGGTGAGCTCCTCGATCAGGCGCCTGCGCCGTTCGCTCTCCCGGTACAGGGCCTGGTACCCCCACGCCACCGCCACCGCCACGGCCGCGCCCAGGGACGGCCCGATCGCCATCGCCGCGCCGAAGGAGCCCTGATGGGCGGCGAAACCGCCGGTGGCGGCAGCCGCGGTGGCCGCCACCGCGGCCAGACCGGCGCGGCGGGGCAGCAGATGGAGCTGGAGGAAGTACAGCGGGAACGCCACCCACACCCCGTCCGCGGAGAGGGCCAGCAGCACCAGCCAGGCGGCACCCACGGCGGCCAGCCACAGCGCGGCGGCCCGCCGCGAGCGGCTCACCCGGGGCAGCAGCGGGCCGGCCGCGTACACCAGGCCGCACACCGCCGCCGCGGCGACGACCCACCCGGTGTGCGGATGGCCGCCGGCAACGGCCCGCCCGGCGGCGAGCGCGAGCAGCCCGACGACCAGCAGATGCAGGCACCAGGTCAGTGCCCGGGTGGTGGGGGTCGGGG
>NZ_JAKMAY010000163.1:0-12971 GCF_022015835.1 Streptomyces sp. ICN903
TCGCCCCGGTGGTCACATCCGCGCAGAGCGGCACCGGCGGGAAGGAATGATTCCCGCGGTGCGCAGCGTCCTCGCTGTGTGTGTTTCAAAGGAACCTCATCCCCCGGCCGCGACGGCCTGGGAACGGGGTATCAACATATCTGGCGTTGACTTTTGGCACGCTGTTGAGTTCTCAAGGAACGGACGCTTCCTTCGGCACCCCTTCCGGGGCCCCTCCGGGCGCTTCCCTTCGGTGTGTTCACTACCTTAGCGGATCTCTCCGGCGACTCATAATCGAGCCATTCGGATCGGTTTTCCGTACGTTTGAGCGCAACGGAAACGACCCCCGAATCGGGGAGTCCGTATCTGGTGGTGTCCGCTCCGGGCCTCTCTCACGCGACCTGTCCGGTCGCCGTGGATCTCGTCCCGTTCCAGCGGCTCGGTCTACATTAGACCTCGGTCGGACCAGCGTCAAGCCGCGTCCGGCGGCGACGTGGCTGATGCGCCCGGTACGGGCTGACCGAGGGGTCGTCGGCGATCCAGTAGCGCCACGGGTGGAGTGCTCCCTCGCCTCCCACTCCGGTGCGGGGACCGTTCCGTACGCGACCGGGGGAAGCCGGCGCACCCGCGAGGACACGGAGCGGGGCGTCCTCGTCACTGCCGCAGACATCGGTGCCGTTGAGCACGCGGTCCACGCCCAGAGCGGTGGCCAGGCGGGCGGGGCCCTTGGCCAGCTCGTTGTCACCGCGCGCCTTCGGCCGCCGCCGCCGCGCGTGCTCGTGGCCGGTCAGCACCTCGCCGGCGCGCAGCAGCACGCCGCTGGCGGTGCCCTCCTCGTCGCAGACCAGGTTCAGGCAGTGCCACATGCCGTAGGTGAAGTAGACGTACGCGTGGCCGGGAGGGCCGAACATCACGGCGTTGCGCTCGGTGCGGCCCCGGTAGGCGTGCGACCCCGGGTCGATGCGGCCCGCGTACGCCTCGACCTCGGTCAGCCGGACCTCGATCGGGCCGTCGTCGGTCATGCGGACCAGGACACGGCCGAGGAGGTCCGGAGCGACCTCCAGAACAGGCCGGTCGAAGAAGGCGCGGGGCAGGGGCTTACGGTCGTGGTCGGCGCTCACGCCTGCCGAGCGTAGTGCAGCCATCGGGTAACAACTGCGGACGGCGGCCCTGGTCGGCGGAACCGTCCGGCAGACTTCGGGCGTTCAAAAGGATCGGCACGACACACAGGCCAGGGCCTGGGGGAGGAAGAACATGGGCTTCAAGAAGCTGTTCGCGAGTGTGGGCATCGGCGGCGCGTCGGTGGAGACGGTGCTGACCGAGCCGAACGTGGTTCCGGGCGGCGTCGTCCAGGGGGAGGTGCGGATCCAGGGCGGATCGGTCGCCCAGGAGATCCAGGGGCTGTCGGTCGGTCTCCAGGCCCGCGTCGAGGTGGAGAGCGGGGAGGAGGAGCACACCAGGAACGTCGAGTTCCACCGCATGCAGCTCGGCGGCGCCTTCGAACTCCAGCCGGGCGCGGTGCACACGGTGCCCTTCGGGCTGGAGGTTCCGTGGGAGACCCCGGTCACCATGTTCATGGGCCGCCATCTGACCGGGATGAACATCGGGGTGACGACGGAACTGGCGATCGCCAAGGCGGTGGACTCCGGTGACCTCGACCCGGTGAACGTCCACCCGCTCCCCGCCCAGCAGGCGATCCTGGACGCCTTCGGGGCCCTGGGGTTCCGGTTCAAGAGCGCGGACATGGAGCAGGGGCACATCCGCGGCACCCGGCAGAAGCTGCCCTTCTACCAGGAGATCGAGTTCCTGGCCCCGCAGCAGTACCGGGGGCTGAGTCAGGTCGAGCTGAGCTTCGTCGCGGACGAGCACGGGATGGACGTCGTGCTGGAGATGGACAAGAAGGCCGGTCTGTTCAGCGAGGGCAGCGACACCTACCGCTCCTTCACCGTGGGTCTGTCGGACTTTCAGCAGACCGACTGGGCCGCCTATCTCAACCAGTGGCTGGCCGAGGTCGGCGGCAGGCGGAACTGGTTCTGACGGGCTCGGGCGTTCTTCGCGCAGGGCGCGGTCCGGTGCGGTACCGGGCCGCGCCCTGCGCCGTCCGCAGGACCGGGATCGTTAGGCTGGCCGGTGCAGCGATGTCGCGCTACCGAGGAGGTTTTCCCACGTGACCGAGCAGAAGCGGCGCCCGCTCCCCCACGACTTCCACCCCCCGGTGCCGTCGTTCACGGTCGTGAGCGACGACGTCCTGGAGGGCGCCCGGCTGAAGCCCGATCAGGTCCACGCCGAGGGCAACACCTCTCCGCACCTGCGCTGGGAGGGCTTTCCGGAGGGGACCAGGAGCTTCGCCGTCACCTGCTACGACCCCGACGCGCCGACCGGCAGCGGTTTCTGGCACTGGTCGGTGTTCGACATCCCGGCGACCGTGACGGAGCTGCCCGCGGGTGCCGGCACGGGCGCGATGAAGGGGATGCCCGCCGAGGCGGTGCACGTCCGCAACGACTACGGAACCCGTGACTTCGGCGGGGCCGCGCCGCCGCCCGGGGACGGTCCGCACCGCTACGTGTTCACGGTCTACGCCGTGGACACCGAGAAGCTGGGCGTGGACGCGGACGCGTCGCCGGCCGTGGTCGGCTTCAACCTGCGGTTCCACACGCTGGCCCGCGCACAGCTGATCGGTGAGTACGAGGTGCCCGCCGAGGACTGAGGGCCGGACCGAGGACCGTTCCGCGGACGGGAAAAGCCTTTGCGCCCCGTCGTCTCCGGATCGCACAGTGGTGGCCGGGCAGTCGGCACCGCAGCGGCGGGGGCGGCGGGGCGCGCTCACGCCCGCCGTCCGCCGGAGCCCGTCGGGGGACGGGTGGCCGCGTCGGCTGCCCCTCTTGCCCGCTCCCGCTCCCGCTCCCGGGGCTTCCGCCCTGTTTCCCGGCATTCGCGTCATCCGGGTGTCGCCGCGCTCCCATCTCCCGTACACCGTGCGGAAATTGCGTTGTCCACCCGGTTGGGCAGCGGCACAGTGGTCCCACCCCGCCGCGGGGGCGGGTGCCGGAGGTGGATGAGATGCGCGAGACGCTGGTGCTCAATGCCGGTTTCGAGCCGCTGTCGACGGTGTCGCTGCGGCGTGCGGTGGTGCTGGTGATGCAGGACAAGGCCGTGGTGGAGCAGTCGCACCCCGGACTGCGCGTACGGGCGGCGCGGGTGGACCTCCCGGTGCCGCAGGTGATCAGACTCCGCAGATACGTACGGGTTCCGTTCCGACAACGGGCGGCCTGGTCGCGGCGCGGTGTGCTCGTACGGGACCGGCACAGGTGCGCCTACTGCGGGCGCCGGGCGACCACGGTGGACCATGTCGTGCCGCGTTCGCGCGGGGGCGGCGACACCTGGCTGAACACGGTCGCGGCGTGTGCGGAGGACAACCACCGCAAGGCCGACCGCACGCCCGCTCAGGCGGGCATGCGGCTGCTGACGCAGCCGTTCGAGCCGACGCCGGCGGACGCGCTCGTCCTCGCGCTGGGGCTGCGGGACGGTGAGACGCTGCCGGAGTGGCTGACGCTGCCCGCCTCCGCCTGAGGCTCCCGGTGGGGCCGCCGAGCGCGGTGGCCGGCCCGGTCGGGGTCGGTCCGGTCGGTCCGGGTCAGTTCAGTACGAGCTGGACGATCGCCGCCGCGCCGACGACCACGATGACCGCGCGCAGGACGGTCGGCGGCAGTCCGCGTCCCAGCCGGGCGCCGAGTTGCCCGCCGACCGCCGAGCCGACCGCGATGAGCAGGACGGCGGTCCAGTCGAAGTCGGCGACGAAGAGGAAGAAGACCGCGGCCGAGCCGTTGACGATCGCGCCGAGGATGTTCTTGACGGCGTTGATCCGCTGGAGGTCGTCGTTGATGAGCAGGCCCATCAGCGCGAGGTAGATGACGCCCTGGGCCGCGCCGAAGTAGCCGCCGTACATGCTGGCCAGGGCCATGCCGCCGAGGAGTGCGGGGCCGCCGTGGGGGTGGGCGGCCCCGCCGTCGCGCTCGCGGCGGCGCCGGATCGCGCGGGCCAGGCGCGGCTGGGCGACGACGAGCACCAGGGCCAGCGCGATGAGGACCGGGACGATCATGTCGAACGCCGCGGAGGGCAGTGTGATCAGCAGTGCGGCCCCGGTCACCGCTCCGACCAGGGCCGCGGCGCTCAGGCGCAGTACGCGGTCGCGCTGTCCGCGCAGTTCCCGGCGGTAGCCGATGGCTCCGCTGATGGAGCCGGGCACCAGGCCCAGTGTGTTGGAGACGTTCGCGGTGACGGGCGGGAGCCCGACCGCGAGCAGTACGGGGAAGGTGATCAGGGTTCCCGAGCCGACGATCGTGTTGATCGTGCCCGCTCCTATGCCGGCGGCGAAGACCGCCAGCGCCTCCCAGATGTCCACGCGCAACGCCCCTCAGCCGATCGGTGTCTGGTGCACCGATCATGCCCGAGGGGCGTGGTCGCGGTGTATCCGGGTGCGGTGCGGGACGCGCGGGGTGTCGTCAGTCGATCGGCGGCTGTTCCCGGCGCTTGGTCAGGCCGGAGCGGCCAGCGCCGCCGTCGCCGGAGGAGCCGCCGGAGGGGGCCGCGGGGCCGGTTCCGGGGCCGAAGTTGCCCAGTGCGCCGCCGAGCCCCTTGAGCGCGTCCCCGATCTCGCTGGGCACGATCCACAGCTTGTTGGCGTCGCCTTCGGCGATCTTGGGGAGCATCTGGAGGTACTGGTAGGACAGCAGCTTCTGGTCCGGGTCACCGGCGTGGATGGACTCGAAGACCGTGCGGATCGCCTGGGCCTCGCCCTCGGCCCGCAGTGCGGCGGCCTTGGCCTCGCCCTCGGCTCGCAGGATGGAGGACTGCTTCTCGCCCTCGGCGGTGAGGATCTGCGACTGGCGCACGCCCTCGGCCTGGAGGATCGCGGCGCGCTTGTCGCGGTCGGCGCGCATCTGCTTCTCCATCGAGTCCTGGATGGAGGTCGGCGGCTCGATCGCCTTGAGCTCGACGCGGTTGACGCGGATGCCCCACTTGCCGGTGGCCTCGTCCAGGACGCCGCGCAGTGCCGCGTTGATCTCCTCGCGGGAGGTGAGGGTGCGCTCCAGGTCCATGCCGCCGATGATGTTGCGCAGGGTGGTGACGGTGAGCTGTTCGATGGCCTGGATGTAGCTGGCGACCTCGTACGTCGCGGCCCGCGCGTCGGTGACCTGGTAGTAGATGACCGTGTCGATGTTCACGACCAGGTTGTCCTGGGTGATCACCGGCTGGGGCGGGAAGGGGACGACCTGTTCGCGGAGGTCGACGCGGTTGCGGATGGTGTCGATGAACGGGACGACGATGTTGAGGCCGGCGTTCAGTGTGCGGGTGTAGCGGCCGAAGCGCTCCACGATCGCGGCGCTGGCCTGTGGAATGACCTGGATCGTCTTGATGAGTGCGATGAAGACCAGCACCACCAGGATGATCAGCACGATGATGATGGCGTCCATCGTGGCTCCCCCTGCGTTCCTAGGATTTCACGCTGACCGGGCTGACCAGCGCGGCTGACTGCGCCGTCGGCGTCGCCGGCGGTTGTGACCGTGCGGTTACCCGCCATCACATCACGACGGCGGTCGCCCCGTCGATCTCCACCACGTCCACCTGGTCGCCGGGCTCGTAGGACGCGCTCGTGTCGAGGGCGCGCGCGGACCAGACCTCGCCGGCGAGCTTGACGCGTCCCCCGGAGCCGTCGACCCGCTCCAGCACGACGGCCTGGCGCCCCGTCAGCGCGTCGACGCCGCTGCGGTGTTCGGGACGCTGCGTCTGCATGCGTCTGGCGACGGGGCGGACGACGAGGACCAGCGCGGTGGAGACCACCACGAAGACGACCACCTGGGCCGCCAGCCCCCCGCCGAGCGCCGCGACGGCCGCGGCCGCGACGGCGCCCACCGCGAACATGCCGAACTCCGGCATGGCTGTGAGTACGAGCGGGATTCCGAGTCCTACGGCGGCGATCAGCCACCACACCCATGCGTCCACACCGCCATGGTAGGGCCCGGGTCAGCCGAGCGGGAGACCCTGCGCGGTCCAGCGGCCGCCGTTGTACTCCACGACCAGGGGGAGGCCGAAGCAGCGCGAGAGGTTGGCGGAGGTCAGCTCCGTCTCGACCGGCCCGGCGGTGAGCACCTTGCCCTGGCGGATCATCAGGACGTGGGTGAAGCCCGGGGGGATCTCCTCGACGTGGTGGGTCACCATGATCATCGAGGGGGCGTACGGGTCGCGGGCGAGCCGTCCGAGCCGGCGCACCAGGTCCTCGCGGCCGCCGAGGTCGAGTCCGGCGGCCGGTTCGTCCAGGAGCAGCAGCTCGGGGTCGGACATCATCGCGCGGGCGATCTGGGTGCGCTTGCGCTCTCCCTCGGAGAGGGTGCCGAACCTCCGCTCGAGGTACTCGTTCATCCCGAGGCGGTCGAGGAAGGCCAGGGCGCGCTGCTCGTCGACCTCGTCGTAGTTCTCGCGCCAGCCGGCGGTCATGCCGTAGGCGGCGGTGAGGACGGTCTGCAGCACCGTCTGGTCGCGCGGGAGCTTCTCGGCGAGCGCGCTGCTGGCCATGCCGATGCGCGGGCGCAGTTCGAAGACGTCGACGGCGCCGAGCTTCTCTCCCAGGACGGTGGCGGTGCCGGAGGTCGGGAACAGGTAGCTGGAGGCGACGTTGAGCAGGGTGGTCTTGCCGGCGCCGTTGGGGCCGAGGATGACCCAGCGCTCCCCCTCCTTCACCGACCAGGAGACGTCCTCCACCAGAGCCCGACCCTCGCGGACCACGGATACGTCCACCAGCTCCAGTACATCGCTCATGGCGCGTTGTCTCCCATTGCAGTCGCGGCTGTCGCCTGTGCCTGTGGGCACAGTCCCCAGGGAAAACCTACGCCACCTCTTCCGCGCGGCTGTCCTTAGGCTGGGGGCATGCTCGAAGAACCTCGTTCCGGGCGGCTGGCCGCCTGGGGAAATGCCCTGTTCGCCGGAGTGGTGTCGCCCGACGACGCCGCTTCGCGCATCGTGGGCGACGACACGGTGCACCGCGTGGCGGGCCTGCCGGGCGAACCCGGTGAGGTGGGTCTCACCCTCGCGCTCGGCCGGCTGCGCGCCTCGGGGGTGACGGGTCTGCGGCTGGCACTGCCCGCGCCGGGGCATCCGCTGGGGCTGAGCGGACCGCCCGGGTTCAACGCCCGTGCTCTGGACGCCGGCGAGGCCGTGGTCGGGACGGGTGCGCCGCTGGGGCTGGTGCCGCTGGTGCGTGAGGCGGGCCCGCGGGGCGATGTGCACACCGAGGTGGTGTGGCACTGCCTTCCGGTGCGCGAGGCCCCGCCCGCGGACGTGCCGTCCCTCGGGGAGGCCGAACGGGAGCTGGCCGAGGCGCTGCGCGAGGCGACCGAGGTGCTGACGCGGCTGGACGTGGCCGGTTCCGGTCCGGTGGCCGCGGCGGCGCTGGAGGCGTACCGGGCGCGGGCGGAGGCGGGACGTACTCTGCTCGCGCCGGGCTATCCGCCGCGCGCGGTACGCGTTCTGGAGCTGGCGCAGCGGGTGGGCGCGCTGGTGGAGATCGCGGGCGGGCCGGAGTACGGCGGCGCGGTGAGCGCGGGGGCGATGGCGGCGCGGGGCGAGGCTCTGCGGCCGGTGGAGCGTACGGCCAGGCGGGCGGTGGTGGCCGCGTACAACGCGTATGTGGAGGAGCGCGAGCGGGGCTGAACGCGGGAGCCGGCCTCCCGGTCGGGCCCGGGAGGCCGGCGGTGCGGGGCGGGCGCGGGCGGAACCGCCCGCCGCGCCTGCCCGTGCGCGTGCTCAGGCGTTGGCGCAGGCGTTGCCGAAGGCCGGGTTCAGCAGGCCGATGACGTTGACGGTGTTGCCGCAGACGTTGACCGGCACGTGGACGGGCACCTGGATCACGTTGCCCGAGCCGACGCCGGGCGAGTGGGCGGCCGCGCCCTGCGCGCCCGAGCTGGCCGAGGCCGCGCCCGCACCGGTGGCGACGAGCCCGCCGGCCACCATCGCGACGGCGGTGATCCTCTTGAGGTTCTTCACTTCTCGATCCTCCTTGCGTTCGCCGCGGCCGGTCGCCGCGGCACGCACTGGAGAACGGGCCGGAGCCTGTTGCGATACGCCATACCGGTGACATACACACGTTCGTATGAATTTAGGCATGGATTTCCGTCGGAGGGGGTGGGGGCGCCGGGCCGGAAGGGCCGGAAGGGCCGGGACGAGGACGAGGCGCCCGCCCGTCAGTCGGCCATCCCGTGCCGGACGGCCCACAGCGCGGCCTGGGTGCGGTCGGCGAGGTCCAGCTTCATCAGGATGTTGGACACGTGCGTCTTGACGGTCTTCTCCGACAGCACCAGACGGCGCGCGATCTCCCGGTTGGAGCGCCCGTCGGCTATCAGCGCGAGCACCTCGCGCTCCCGCTCGGTCAGGGAGGTGCCCCTGCCCGGTCCGCCGTCGGCCCCCTCCTGGCTGAGCAGGGCCCGGGCGACCTCCGGCTGCAGCAGGACGTGCCCGGCGTGCACCGAGCGGATGGCCCCGGCCAGCGCGTCGGGGTCGATGTCCTTGTAGACGTAGCCGACGGCACCCGCGCGCAGGGCGGGGACGACGGTGCGCTGCTCGGTGAAGCTGGTGACGACCAGCA
Organism: Streptomyces sp. ICN903; assembly: GCF_022015835.1. Lineage (NCBI taxonomy): Bacteria > Bacillati > Actinomycetota > Actinomycetes > Kitasatosporales > Streptomycetaceae > Streptomyces > Streptomyces sp. ICN903. The sequence goes on from NZ_JAKMAY010000163.1 coordinate 8,618, forward strand.
CCCGGGCGGGATTGCCCAGTTCACGCAGCTTGCGCAGTGCCTCGACGCCGTCCGAGCCGGGCATCCTGAGGTCCATCAGGACGACGTCGGGCCGCAGCTCCTCGGCGCGGGCCACGCCCTCCGCCCCGTCGGCGGCCTCGCCGACCACCTCGATGTCGCCCTGGACCTCCAGGAACGTACGCAGTCCCCGGCGCACGACCTGGTGGTCGTCCACCAGCAGGACTCTGATCACCTCGCCGGCCGCTTCAGCCACCGGGCACCTCCATCTCGATCACCGTGCCCCCGCCGGGCTCCGATTCCACCCTCAGCGTGCCGCCGACCCCGTCCGCCCGGTCGCGCATCGACACCAGGCCCAGGCGGCGGCCCGCGCGGCGGACCGCCGAGGGGTCGAAGCCGCGTCCGTCGTCGGCCACCCGCAGCACGGCACCGGCGCCGCGGCGGGCGAGGAGGACGGTGACGCGCCGGGCGCCGGAGTGCCGCAGAGCGTTGTGCAGGGCCTCCTGCGCGACTCTCAACAGCGCCTCCTCCTGGGCGGCGGGCAGCGCCCGCACGCCCTCCGCGCCGAAGTCGACACGGGCGCTGTGCGCCCGGTCCAGGACCTGCACCTGGCTGCGCAGGGCGGCGACCAGTCCGTCCTCCTCCAGAGCGGCGGGACGCAGCTCGACGACGGCGGCCCGCAGCTCGTCGGCGGCCTCGGCCGCCAGCCCGGCGACCCTGCGCAGCTCCTCCCTGGCGCGGTCCGGGTCGCGGCCGACCAGGGCGGTGGCGGCCTGGGCGGTCAGGCGCAGGGAGAACAGCTTCTGGGAGACCGCGTCGTGCAGTTCGTGGGCGATGCGGGCGCGCTCCCCGGCGATGGTCAGCTCGCGGCTGCGCTCGTAGAGCCGGGCGTTGGTCAGCGCGATGGCGGCGTGCTCGGCGAGCAGGCGCAGCAGCTCCTCGTCCTCCCCGGTGAAGCCGCAGCCTCCCCCGGGGCGTTCGCACCGCTTGTTGGCGAGGAAGAGCGCTCCGAGCACCTCCTCGCCGTCGGCGACCGGCATGCCGATGAAGTCGGCCAGCTCCGGGTGGGCGTCGGGCCAGCCCTCGAAGCGCGGATCCCGGCGGACGTCGGCGAGCCTCTGCGGGGAGGCGTCGCGCAGCATGGCGGCGAGGATGCCGTGCTGGCGGGGCAACGGCCCGATCGCCCGCCAGCGGTCGTCGCTGACCCCGGCCACCACGAACTGCGCGAAGCCGCCGTGGTCGTCGGGGACGCCGAGGGCGGCGTACTCGGCGTCCAGCAGCTCGCGTGCGGAGGTCGTGATCGTCTGCAGGACCTCGCGGACCTCCAGGCGGCGGTTCATGGCGAGCAGGGCGGCGCTGACGGCCGCCAGCCCGGTTCTCGGGAGCATGCGGTCACGGTACCGGCGGGGTTCGCGGGGCGGATCGGCCCGCCGCCCGGGAGGGCCCGGGCGGTGGTCGTAGGACCGGCGGCGGAAGCGCCGCCGTCCGGTGCCCGGCGGCTCGGCGGCTCGGCGGCTCGGCGAGCTTCCCCTCCCGAACGGCCCCCGCCCCGCCGGAAGGATCCGGCGGGGCGGGGCGTCACGTGTGCCGCGCGACCGCGCGGCACACGTTCACTTGCGCATGACCTCCGGTTCGTGGCGGCGCAGCAGACGGGCCACCGCGAAGCCGCAGGCGACGCCGATGGCGAGCAGGATCAGCATGTCCATCACCCACACCCCCGTGCTGTGCTCCCACAGCGGGTCGAGGTTGGTGGGGTTGTCGCGGTCCCAGGGGGCCATGGTGCGCGACAGGTCGACGGTGGCCCCGGTGGCCGCGACCGCCCAGCGCGAGGGCATCAGCCAGGCGACCTGCTCGATGCCGGGCGCGTCGAAGACCTGGAAGAGCACGCCGGTGAAGACCAGCTGGATGATCGCGAAGCCCACCAGCAGCGGCATGGTCATCTCGGATGTCTTCACCAGCGAGGAGATCACCAGGCCGACCATCATGGAGGTGAGACCGAAGGCGATGATCCCCACGCACAGCTCGACGGCCGTGGGCATGATCAGGCCCTCTTCGGGCAGTTCGCGCACCGAGAAGCCGATGGCGCAGATGATCACGCCCTGGAAGGCGGTGATCATCCCCAGGACGATCACCTTGGACATCAGGTAGGCGGACCTGGACAGGCCGGTGGCCCGTTCGCGTTCGTAGATGACCCGTTCCTTGACCAGCTCGCGCACCGAGTTGGCCGCGCCCGACAGGCACATGCCGACCGCGAGGATCAGCAGGATGGTGCCCGCGTGCTGGTTGAAGCCCTCGGGGTTGCGCGTGAGGCCGTGGTCGGTGGGGATCACCGTGCTGACCACGCCCAGGATCACGGGCAGGATGACCATCAGGGCGAGGAAGCCCTTGTCGGAGGCGATGACCGACATGTAGCGCCGGGTGAGGGTCCACAGCTGGGATCCCCAGCTCTGCGGCTTGGGCGGCCGGGACGCCGGCGCGGGCGGCGCCGCGTACTGCGCGTACTGGGGATGCTGGGGGTGCGCCTGCTGCGGGGCGGCGGTGTCGAGGTCGGCGGCGTAGAGCCGGTAGTGCTGCGAGCCCTGCCAGCGGCCGATCCAGTCGTAGTCGCGGTAGTTCTCGAAGGCCGAGAAGACGTCCGCCCAGCTCTCGTAGCCGAAGAAGTTCAGGGCCTCCTCGGGCGGGCCGAAGTAGGCCACACCGCCGCCGGGAGCCATCACCAGGACGCGGTCGCACAGCGCGAGCTCGGCGACGGAGTGGGTGACCACCAGCACGGTGCGGCCGTCGTCGGCCAGCTCCCGCAGCAGCTTCATCACGTCGCGGTCCATGCCCGGGTCCAGGCCGGAGGTCGGTTCGTCCAGGAAGATCAGCGACGGCTTGGTGAGCAGTTCCAGGGCGACCGAGACGCGCTTGCGCTGGCCGCCGGAGAGGGAGGTGATCTTCTTTCCGGCGTGGATGTCGAGCTTGAGCTCGGCCAGCACCTCCTCGATCCGCGCGTTGCGCTCGGCCTCGGCGACGTCGCCGGGGAAGCGCAGCTTGGCGGCGTAGCGCAGGGCGGTGCGGACGGTCAGCTCCTTGTGGAGGATGTCGTCCTGCGGAACCAGGCCGATGCGCTGGCGCAGCTCGGCGAACTGCTTGTAGAGGTTCCGGTTGTCGTAGAGGACCTCGCCGACGTCGGCCGGGCGGTAGCCGGTCAGGGCGCGCAGCAGGGTGGACTTGCCGGATCCGGACGGGCCGATGACGGCCACCAGGGACTTCTCGGGCACGCCGAAGGTGACGTTGTCGAGGATCACCTTGCCGCCGTCGACCTTGACGGTCAGATGACGGGCGGAGAAGGAGACCTCGCCGGTGTCGACGAACTCCTCGAGCCGGTCGCCCACCACCCGGAAGGTCGAGTGGCCGACGCCGACGATGTCGTCCGGGCCGAGGAGCGCCGTGCCCGACTTGGGCAGCGGCTGGCCGTTGACGTACGTGCCGTTGTGGCTGCCGAGGTCGCGGATCTCGAAGCGGCCACCGGGGGCGGAGCGGAACTCCGCGTGGTGGCGGGAGACCTGGAGGTCGGAGACGACCAGTTCGTTCTCCAGCGCGCGGCCGATCCGCATCACCCGGCCCGTCGAGAGCTGGTGGAACGTGGTCGGGTTGCGGTGGTCTCCGTGGAGCGGGGCGCCCGCCTGCCGCGGGGCGCCGCCGTGCGGGGGGACCGCGCCCTGGGGAGGCCGCGGCGCGTACTGCTGCGGCACCGGCTGCTGTACGTGCTGCGGCGTCTGCTGGTGCGGGGCCTGCTGGTGCGGGGCCTGGGCCTGCGGCTGGTGGCCCCAACCGGGGCCGCCCTGCGGCTGTGCGACCGGCTGCGCGACGGGCGCCGCCTGCGCGGGAGTCGCCGCGGGAGCCGCCGCGGGCTGACCGGAGAAGGCCAGCCGGGGGCCGTCGGTGGCGTTGCCGAGGTGCACCACCGAGCCCGCGCCGACCTCCGTCTGCTGGACGCGCTGTCCCTGCGCGTACGTGCCGTTGGTGCTGCCGTGGTCCTCGAGGAGCCAGCTCCCGCCGCCCCAGCGCAGTGTGGCGTGACGCCAGGAGACCCTGGCGTCGTCGACCACGAGGTCGCCCTGCGGATCGCGTCCGAGGGTGTAGGACCTGGACGGGTCGAGCGCCCAGGTCCGTCCGTTCAGTTCCAGTACGAGTTCCGGCACTCCATGCCCCACAAAGTTGTCCCCCGAGCTACCCCCTGTGTCGAGGGGGCTAGGGATGGTGAACGATCGTGGGGGAACTATTCCAGGCCCCGCGGCAGGACATGAAGTCGCCCCCGCCGGATGGTTGCCGAACCGCTACGGTCCGCCCCCGTCCGCCGGGAGGGGCGGGA
>NZ_JAKMAY010000164.1:0-7090 GCF_022015835.1 Streptomyces sp. ICN903
GGGGGAAGGCGGCGGGCGGCACCGTGCGGTACTGGCCCGCCGGCGACCTGGCCGCCGGACCGTCCTCGGGCTCGTACCCGGCCAAGGGGATGATCGTCGTCCCGGCCTCCACCGCGTCCGTGGCGGGTATCGCCCTGGGACTGTCCAAGGACCTGCTCCAGCGCACGGCGAGCGTCACGCTCAAGGAGCGCCGCCCGCTGGTCGTCGCCGTGCGCGAGACCCCCCTGGGCGGCCAGACCCTCAGGCACCTGGTCACCCTGGACGAGGCGGGGGCCGTGGTGCTGCCGGCCTCGCCCGCCTTCTACGCGGGGGCGGCCCACATCCAGGAACTGGTCGACTTCGTCGCCGGCCGCGCGCTGGACGCAATGGGCGTTCCGCACGATCTCTACCGCCGATGGGAAGGCGAGCTGGGGGGCGCACAGAGGCAGTCGTAGGGCAGCGGGCACGGATGCCTTAGATTCGATTACGGAAAGCTCTTGCGGTATCCGACAGCCGGACAGCCCGGACGAAGGCCGAACGACGGAAGGCACCAGGACGCATGGACGCGGTGGACAGACAGCTCATCCAGGCGCTGCGCGAGAACGGCAGGGCCTCGTACGCGGAGCTGGGCCGGCTCGTCGGCCTCTCCGGCCCCAGCGTGACCGACCGCATCAACCGGCTGGAGGCGGCCGGTGTCATCACCGGCTACCGCGCGACCGTGGACGCCCCCTCCCTGGGCCTGGGCGTCACCGCCCTGATCGGCATCCAGCTCTCGGACTCCGTCGACCACGAGGACGTGGTGGAGCGGCTGCGGGACCAGGCGGAGATCGAGGACTGCTGGTTCATCGCCGGGGACGACTCCTTCATGCTCAAGGTGCGCGCCACCGACGTGGACGGCCTGGAGCGGACGATCCGCAGGCTCTCGGGCACCAAGGGCGTCTCGCGGACCCGCACCACCATCGTGCTCTCCACCAAGTGGGAGAACCGGGTCGGCGTACTTCCCGCCGAGGAGGACTGACCGCGGCCGCCGCGCGCCCGCCGGCCCGGCCGTCCCGCCGGCACCCGGGGCCCCGCCCGGGTGCCGGCGGGGCAGGCGTAGGCTCAATGGGTCGCCCGCAACGGACGGCCCCGCAGGACCCGCAACCCCGCAGACAGGAACAAGGAGGCGGCGACGCATGGACGCTGGGCTCAAGCGCGAGCTGGAGGAGAAGGTCCGCGCCGGTGAGCGGCTGAGCCGTGAGGACGGCATCGCCCTGTACGAGTCCGACGACCTGGCCTGGCTGGGCGGCCTCGCCCACGAGGTGCGCGTCCGCAAGAACGGCGACGTCGTCTACTTCAACGTCAACCGCCACCTGAACATGACCAACGTGTGCACGGCCTCGTGCGCCTACTGCTCCTTCCAGCGCAAGCCGGGGGAGAAGGACGCGTACACCATGCGCATCGAGGAGGCCGTGCGGCTGGCCAAGGCGATGGAGGGCGACAACCTCACCGAGCTCCACATCGTCAACGGCCTCCACCCCACTCTGCCCTGGCGCTACTACCCGCGCTCGCTGCGGGAGCTGAAGAAGGCCCTGCCGGACGTCTCGCTGAAGGCGTTCACCGCCACCGAGATCCACCACTTCGAGACGATCTCGGGCCTGTCGGCCTCCGAGATCCTCGACGAGCTGATCGACGCCGGCCTGGAGTCGCTCACCGGCGGCGGCGCGGAGATCTTCGACTGGGAGGTGCGGCAGCACATCGTCGACCACCGCACCCACTGGGAGGACTGGTCGCGCATCCACCGCCTGGCGCACTCCAAGGGCCTCAAGACGCCCTGCACCATGCTGTACGGGCACATCGAGGAGCCCCGCCACCGTGTCGACCACGTGCTGCGGCTGCGCGAACTGCAGGACGAGACCGGCGGCTTCCAGGTCTTCATCCCGCTGCGCTACCAGCACGACTTCGTGGACATGAAGGACGGCAAGGTCCGCAACCGGCTCCAGGCCCGCACCACCATGGCCACCGGCGCGGAGGCGCTCAAGACGTTCGCGGTCTCGCGGCTGCTGTTCGACAACGTGCCGCACGTGAAGGTGTTCTGGGTGATGCACGGCGTGCAGACCGCCCAGCTCGCCCTCCAGCACGGCGCGGACGACATGGACGGCTCGGTGGTCGAGTACAAGATCACCCACGACGCGGACAACTACGGCACCCCCGACAAGCTCACCCGCGAGGACCTGCTGGAGCTGATCCGCGACGCCGGCTTCCGCCCCATCGAGCGCAACACCCGCTACGAGATCGTCCGCGAGTACGACGGCCCGGACCCGGCGCGGCGCGAGTCGCCGCAGCCGATGCGGCTGTGACCCGGCGGCGGACGTGACGCGGAACACACCGTTGGGGACGGCTCGATGACGCTGCGGTACGTACTCGACCCTCCCGTCGACCGGCGGCTGGCCGACGGGGTCTGCGACCTGTGGGCGCGGGTGACCAACGCGGGCGGAGCCGTCGGCTTCGTACCGCCGGTGACCGCCGAGGACGTGCGGCCCGAGCTGACCCGGCACCTCACGGCGATGGCCGAGGGGCGGGCCCGGCTGCTGGCGGCGTACGACGAGGAGGACCGGGTCGCGGGCACCGCCTTCCTGATGCCGAACACACACCGGCTGATGCGACACTGGGTGTGGCTGTACACCGTGATGCTGAGCCCCGACCGCCAGGGCCGGGGCGAGGGACGGGCCCTGATGGCCGCCGTGGAGGAGGCCGCCCGGGGCATGGACGGCGTCCGCGGCATCCGGCTCACCTGCCGCGGCGGGCTCGGACTGGAGCACTTCTACGGCTCGTGCGGCTACAAGGAGGTCGGGCGCGTACCCGACGCCATCCGCGTCGCGGACGACGACCTCCGGGACGACATCACCATGTGGCTCCGGCTCAGCTGACCCGGCCACGCCGAAAGGACCCACCACCGTGACCAGCACATCGGAGACCGGCAACACGAACAGGGCACCGCACGCCGCTTCCGACGCCGCGTCCGGCACCACGTCCGGTACGGCGTCCGGCACAGTGCCGGGCCGTACGCCGCACGCGACGCTCCGCTACACGGCCATGCGCCTGGGCGTCTTCCTCGCCTGTTTCGCGGTCGTCGCGGTGCTCGCCTACGTCGGCGTACTGCCCGAGGCCATCGGCAGGGCCAACCCGCTGTGGCTGCTGATGCTCGCCATGGTCGTCTCCGCGCCGCTCAGCCTGGTACTGCTGCGCCGGCAGCGCGACGAGATGTCCGTGCAGATCGCCGAGCGCGTGGACCGGGCCAAGCGGAAGCTGGCCGCCAACCAGAGCCAGGAGGACTGAGCTCAGTTCCCTGGGCCCGCGGGACCGAGCCCGGGGCCGGGCCCGCGGGACCGAGCCCGGGGCCGGGCCCGCGGGAGCGCGGCCCGGGCGGGCGCGAGGCGGACCAGGGGGACCGGACCGGTCACCGGACCGCTCCCCGCCCGTCGCGCCGCCCCGCGCCGCGTAACCCTCGTCACACCCCCTCACGACGCCCCGCCGGGAATGCCTTTCCCCGCCGGGGCGTTGTGCGTCGGCGGAAACCGTTCCGCCCAGGCGGCGCCCGGGAAGCCCCCGGGCCCGGTGTTAGCGTGAGGACCATGACGACCGCAGCCCGCACCACCCCCCAGGCCAGGAGCACGATGCTCGTGGCCCGGCTGCACGTCGACCTCTGCCGCTGCCTGTCCGCGGCCTGTCGCATCGGCTGAGTCCCGCGCGACCTCGGCGGCCGGATCCCTCCGGCGCCCTCTTCCCTCCTCCCGAGTTCTCCGGGACCGTCGAGTCCTCGACGCACGCATGGAACGCGCGGAAGCACAGAACGCGCAGAACGCAGAACCCCGGAGAACCAGAGAACTCTGTCCCCGCCACATGTCCCACCGGAGTGTGTCCGTGTCCTCCAACACGCCATCCAGCGCGCCCGGCGAGTCCTCCTCGACCGCCGCGGCCGGCGAGCCCACCGCAGCCGGCGAGACCGCGGCGCCCAAGCGCCGAACAGGTCTCGCCAGAATCCCCTTCTGGGCCCAGATACTCCTCGGCCTGGTCCTGGGAGCCCTGCTGGGCTGGGTCGCCCGCAGCGGCGACGTCGCCTGGCTCAGCACCGCCCTCGACAAGGTCGGCGGCACCTTCGTCCAGCTGCTGAAGCTGGCCGTCGGCCCGCTGGTCTTCTTCGCGATCACCGTCTCGATCACCAACCTGCGGAACGTCTCGGGCGCCGCCCGGCTGGCCGGCCGCACCCTGCTGTGGTTCATGGCCACCTCGCTGATCGCCGTCGGGATCGGCCTGACCATCGGTCTGCTCACCAACCCGGGCGCGGGCACCGGGCTGTCCCCGAAGGACGGCGCCCGGCCCGAACAGGCGGGCTCCTGGCTGGACTTCCTCACCGGGATCATCCCCACCGACGTGATCACGCCGTTCACCGAGCTGAACGTCCTGCAGATCGTCTTCATGGCCGCCGTCGCCGGCGTCGCCGCCCTGCGGATCGGGGAGAAGGCCGCACCGCTGCTCTCCTTCTCCGAGTCGGCCCTCACCCTGCTGCAGAAGGCCCTGTGGTGGGTCATCCGGCTGGCCCCGCTGGGCACCCTCGGCCTGATCGGCCGCGCCATCGACCAGTACGGCTGGGACCTGATCGGCCAGTACGCCACCTTCACCGCCGACGTCTACATCGGCTCCCTGCTGGTGATGTTCGGCGTCTACCCGCTGCTGCTGGCGCTGGCGGCCCGGGTCAGCCCGCTGCAGTTCTTCCGCGGGGCCTGGCCCGCCATCCAGCTGGGCTTCGTCTCCCGCTCCTCGGTCGGCACCATGCCGGTGACCCAGAAGGCCATCGAACGGCTCGGGGTTCCCAGGGAGTACGCCTCCTTCGCCGCGCCGTTCGGGGCCACCACCAAGATGGACGGCTGCGCCGCGGTCTACCCGGCGCTCGCCGCGATCTTCGTCGCGGAGATCTTCGGCATCTCCCTCGGTATCGGCGACTACGTGCTGATCGCCTTCGTCTCGGTCATCGGCTCCGCCGCCACCGCCGGCCTCACCGGCGCCACCGTGATGACCACGCTGACCCTGTCCACCCTCGGCCTGCCGCTGGAGGGCGTGGGTCTGCTGCTGGCGATCGACCCGGTCCTGGACATGATCCGGACGGCCACCAACGTCGCCGGCCAGGCGGCGGTCCCGGTCGTGGTCGCGGCCCGGGAGAGGATCCTCGACCTGGACGCCTTCCGCCGCGCCCGGAGCTTCGACATCGACGACCTCGACGGCACCGAGGGCGCCGAAGGGACCGCCGGCACCGCCCCCGCCGCAGGCGCGGGGGACCGCCGGAGCGGCGAGCCGGCCCCCGCCACCGCCTGACCGGCCCCGCGCGGCGGCCGACCACGACGAACACGGGCCCCGGCGGGCTCCCGGATCCGGGAGCCCGCCGGGGCCCGTCGCGTCCCCTCCCGTGCCACCGCACCGAGCGGCGCCGAAACCACCGGCCCGGTGGTTTCGGCGCCGCTCGGGAAAAGGCAGGAGCCCCCGTCGTGACGGGGGCTCCTTGGGTACTGCTTATCCGGTCGTCTGCCGGCGCCGTACCGCCCTCACGGGCGGCCGTACGCCGTCACGGCCAGGGCGTCTGGCCGAGCCGGGCAACTCAGGCCGCGGTGACGTTCTCCGCCTGCGGGCCCTTCGGGCCCTGCGTCACGTCGAAGGTGACCGCCTGGTTCTCCTCCAGGGAACGGAAACCGCTCGCGTTGATCGCGGAGTAGTGAACGAACACATCGGGACCGCCGCCGTCCTGGGCGATGAAACCAAAGCCCTTTTCGGCGTTGAACCACTTGACGGTTCCGGTAGCCATAAGCCCTCCTTGGGCCTATAAGGGTTGCCCTGCTCCAGAAGCCAGTGAAGAACTCTGAAAACGACGAGAGCCCGCGGTCACATGCTCCGCAGGCTCTGTACTGCAAGGGAAACCAAACTGCAACTTGCTGTGAGCGTAGCACGGTGCCCACCGGAGTGGAAGGGTGATCATGTTCCGGCGCGCCCGTCCGGGTGAGCACCCCCGAGGAGGCGGACCGGACCTGCGGGGATAGCCTCGCGAGGTGGACACCAATGACGCTGACCAGCCCGTCGCCGAGCCCCTGCGGAGGCGGCCCCGCGTCGGGCACATCCAGTTCCTCAACTGCCTGCCCCTCTACTGGGGACTCGCCCGCACCGGCACCCTGCTGGACCTGGAGCTCACCAAGGACACCCCGGAGAAACTGAGCGAACAGCTGGTGAACGGGGATCTCGATATCGGCCCGATCACCCTCGTGGAATTCCTCCGCAACGCCGACCGGCTGGTCGCGCTGCCGGACATCGCGGTGGGCTGCGACGGCCCGGTGATGTCCTGCGTGATCGTCTCCAAGGTGCCGCTGGACGCCCTCGACGGGGAGCGCGTCGCCCTCGGCTCCACGTCCCGCACCTCGGTACGGCTGGCCCAGCTGCTGCTCGCCGAACGCCACGGCCTCGCCCCCGACTACTACACCTGCCCGCCCGACCTCGGCCTGATGATGCAGGAGGCCCAGGCCGCCGTGCTGATCGGCGACGCCGCGCTGCGCGCCTCCCTGCACGACGCGCCCCGGCTCGGCCTCCGGGTCCACGATCTGGGGCTGATGTGGAAGGAGTGGACGGGCCTGCCGTTCGTCTTCGCCGTCTTCGCCGCCCGCCGCGACTACCTGGAGCGCGAGCCGGAGACCGTGCGGGAGGTCCACCGGGCCTTCCTCGACTCCCGCGACCTGTCCCTGGAGGAGGTCGGCAAGGTGGCCGAGCAGGCGGCCCGCTGGGAGGCCTTCGACGCCGAGCTGCTGGAGCGCTACTTCACCACCCTGGACTTCCGGCTGGGCCCCGAACAGCTCGGCGGCATCGCCGAGTTCGCCCGCCGGACCGGGCCCACCACCGGATTCGCGGCCGATGTGCGCGTGGAGCTCCTGAGCTGAGGCCGTACCCCGCCGCCCCGGCCGCCGCACTGTCACGGCCCCGCCCGGCCGGAGCGGACTGACCTGCCGAAAGGCCGCCCGGGCGCTGGCGTACGCTGGATCGGACGCCGTGCCGCCGCGCACCGGCCGGCCCGGCCGCCAGGCCCGACCGCCCCGAC
>NZ_JAKMAY010000164.1:7100-12907 GCF_022015835.1 Streptomyces sp. ICN903
GGTCGGCGCCCCGACCGCCCCGACCGCCAAGCCCGAGAGGACCGCCCGGTGACCGATAACGCCGACCTCCAGTCCGTACTCGACCGCGCCGCCGGGGGCGGGCGGATCAGCGCGGAGGAGGCGTTGGAGCTCTACCGGCACGCCCCGCTGCACTCGCTGGGGCAGGCCGCCGACACGGCGCGCCGCCGCCGGTACGCGGGCACCGAGCACATCGCCACGTACATCATCGAGCGGAACATCAACTACACCAACGTCTGTGTGACCGCCTGCCGGTTCTGCGCCTTCTACGCCGCGCCCAAGGACACGGACAAGGGCTGGACCCGGGACCTGGACGACATCCTGCGCCGCTGCGAGGAGACCGTGGCGCTGGGCGGCACCCAGATCATGTTCCAGGGCGGCCACCACCCCGACTTCGGCGTGGAGTACTACGAGGAGCACTTCTCGGCGATCAAGAAGCGCTTCCCCGAGCTGGTGATCCACTCCCTGGGTGCCTCCGAGGTCGAGCACATGGCCCGGATCTCGGGTGTGACGGTGGAGGACGCGATCCGCCGCATCCACGACGCCGGCCTGGACTCCTTCGCCGGCGCCGGCGCCGAACTGCTCCCCGAGCGCCCGCGCAAGGCGATCGCGCCGCTGAAGGAGTCCGGCGAGCGCTGGCTGGAGATCATGGAGACCGCCCACCGGCTGGGCGTGGAGTCCACCTCCACCATGCTGATGGGCACCGGCGAGACCAACGCCGAGCGCATCGAGCACCTGCGGATGATCCGCGACGTGCAGGACCGCACCGGCGGCTTCCGCGCCTTCATCCCGTACACCTACCAGCCGGAGAACAACCACCTCAAGGGCCGCACCCAGGCCACGATCTTCGAGTACCTGCGCATCCTGGCCGTCGCCCGGCTCTTCCTGGACAACGTCGCCCACATCCAGGGCTCCTGGCTGACGACGGGCAAGGAGATCGGCCAGCTCTCCCTGCACTACGGCGCGGACGACCTCGGCTCGGTGATGCTGGAGGAGAACGTCGTCTCCTCGGCCGGCGCGAGGCACCGCTCCAACCGCATGGAGCTGATCGACCTCATCCGCAAGGCCGGACGCGTCCCGGCGCAGCGCTCGACGACGTACGAGCACCTGGTCGTCCACGAGGACCCGGCGAAGGACCCAGTGGACGACCGCGTCGTCTCCCACCTGTCCTCCACCGCGATCGAGGGCGGCACCGCGCACCCCGAACTGAAGCTCATCGACGCCGGCTGACCGCCCTCACCCCGCGATCCCGTGCTGACGATCCACGCCCCGCTCGCCGTCCGCCTCACCGAGGACGGCGAGCCGCTGCCCGGGCACGCGGTGGCGGTCGAGGGCGACCGGATCGCGGCGATCGGCCCCGCGGGCTCCCTCGCCGAGACGTACCCGGCCGCCCGCGTCCGCCACTGGTCCGGCGAACTGGCCCCCGGCCGCTGCGCGGTGGACGCGGCGGCGTGGCTGGAGGCCGCCTACCACCCGGACCCGCGAGAGGTGGGCCTGCCCGGCATCCCCGACACCGAACCGCTCACGGGCTCCGCCCTGGCGGCCCTCCCCATGGACGAGGTGCGCTGGGGCCACAGCGCCCGCCGAGGCCTGCAGCGCCTCCTGCGCGAGGGCGTCACCTCCGTCGTCGGGCCCTTCACCCGCCCTTCGGTGCGCATCGCCGTCCAGCGCTCGGGCCTGACCGTCCTGCCCGCTCCCCGACCCGTCACCCTCTCCACGGGCGCCCGCGCGGACTTCGCCGTCCACGCCACCGACGGCCGCTGCCTCGCCACGGTCCTCGCCGGCCGCCTCCTCCACCGCCGCACCTGACTCCCCGATAACCGGGAAACGGTCACATGGCTGAATAACGTAGGTGCATGTACTCAGGTGCCCTCCGTGATCGTGTTGCTACTGTCGCGATCGCGTGTGACGAGGAGACACCGGAGGGGAACCGTGAGCTTCGCGGACGAGTGGACCACCAGCGGCACAGGCCCGGCCGTCGGTATGCGACTGAACGGCTGGCAGGCCGAACACGGCACGTCCGAGGCTGCGTCCTTGCCCGACCTTGACATCAGCACGGCCGCACTACGGGGTTTGTCAAAGGAGATGGGCACGCTGCACGGACGTATGACCACCGCCCTGACCAACCTCGAACAGGCACACACCGGACTGACCACCGCAACCAAGGGCTTCGCCTGCACGGCAGAACTGAAAAAGGTGCGCGGCAGCTGGGAGGACCGTCTGCAAGACGTGCGCAACGAGTGCGAGCGTCTGCAGACGGCTTTCACCAAAGCGGCGGAGGCTCATGACAAGAACGAGGACAACACCAAGCAGGAGATGTCCTCGCTGTCATCGAGGCCCTCCTGGCGCGAAGACCGTCCCAATTCTCCCATCACGAACTTTTCTTAGGAAACACGGAGATGAAGACAGTCAGTCAGCTGCGAGACCTGAAGCGGTCGCAGTACGAGAAGGCGGCCGACGGCTGGAAGAAGGTCAGCGACCAGGCCCAAACCGACATGGACCGGGTCGACCAACAGATGCTTGCCAAGATTCGCTCCCAGGAGGGCGACACCAAGGACGCGGCCTTCAAAGCACTGGAGCGACTCAGTCGGAATTATCAATATATTCAGGTGGAATGTGGCCTGATCCAGACGGCTCTGAACGGTCTGGCTGCTGATCTTGAGGAGCCGCAGCGGAGACTGAAGCGAGCGCTGGGAGATGCGGAGGAGAACGGGCTGACCGTCAGTAACGACGGTTCGGTCACCTACCCGGCAGCGAAAGGCCCGAATGGTGAGAAGCTGCCGGGTGGCACGGTCCGCAAACAGGCGCACGAGCTGTTCATGGACGCCAACCGGCCGAGCCCGTACACGCCGGCCATGCCGAACGCCGGACGAATCGAAACCGGAGTGAACCCGAAAAGACACCTGGCGGAACAGCTCAGCATCGCCATCACTGGCGCGCTGAAAGACGCCCAGCAGATCGACGACCAGTACAAGACAACCCTGTCCCAGCTTTCCGCCAAGCGCGGACTGAAGGTTGGCAATGCTCAGTGGTCGGATGCCCGGTCCGATCGCGCGGCCGTCGACAAGGTCGCGGGTGATAACTACGAACAGAACGGCATCCCTCGGGGGGATTCCCCGGAGGAGAACGCCAAGTGGTGGAAGAGTCTCTCCGAGGACGAACGGGATGCGTACGTCTCCATGTACCCGGCGAGCGTTGGTGCTTTGGAAGGCCTTCCTGCGGAAGTTCGTGACAGCGCCAACCGCGTGGTGCTTCAGGAGGAGAAGGCTCGCACTGCGGACGTGCTGGCGAAGCATATGAGCCAGGAGCCGAACAGATACCACCTCGTTCCGAGGGGGAAGGACGGCCTGACCGCCGAGAAGGCGGAGACTGCGGAGTGGCGGAAGTGGAACGATGAGAAGACCCGGCTGGAAGAACTCGGCAAAGGCATGGAAGCTATCGAGGGGCGTTTCCGCCAGACCGGTCAGGGTGGCCTGCCAGAGGCGTATCTGCTCGGTTTCGACACCAAAAACCTGGGCCATGCCGTCATCGCCAACGGGAATCCCGACACCGCCGACCACACGGCTGTCTTCGTTCCGGGTACCACGTCTCGCCTCGGTACTGTGGAAGGTGACATCGGCAGGATGAGCGATCTGTGGCGGGACAGTAGTCGGGAGGCTCCAGGGCAAAGCATCTCGACGATCACATGGGTAGGGTACGACGCCCCGCAATCCGCGATGCCCGGCATGGGCGGTGACGTCATCCCCGAAGCAGCCTTTGTCTCCTACGCCAAGGAAGGCTCACCGCGACTTACTTCTTTCATGGAAGGTCTTCAGGTGGCTCAAGGCGGGCCGGAGGCTAGCCACACCACTGTGATCGGGCACAGTTACGGCACCACGGTAGTGGGAGACTCCTCCTATCGGAAAGAACTGGCGACCGACGACATCATTGCTATCGCCAGTCCCGGCATGCTCGCCCCTCATGCCGAGGACCTCACCACTGGCACGGAACACACCTGGGCCATGGCGGCTCCGCTCGTGGACGACCCTGTCCCGCTCGGTGGAAAAGCCGCAAGGCTGGGAGGGTTCGATTTCGGTGTATCGACCTGGAATGGAATCCCGTACGGTGTCGGGTTTTCTCAGCATGTTCCATCGGACGAATCTTTCGGGGCGAACATCGTTGCGACAGATTCGGATGGACACAGCGGCTACTGGGAAGAAGGATCGGTGAGCATGAGTAATCAGGCTCTGATTGTGACGGGAAATTACGATGAGGTCAGGCGTGGATAGGGGGGGAGGGCGTCCTCGAGTTACCCAAGTCCTGCTGTCGATTTTTGCAACTATTTCAATCTCTCTTTTGTCGGGGTGTTCCATGGGTGCAGAAGGTGAAGGCGGGAAGCGGGAGCTCGATTACGAGCCGCATGTTATCAGTGTGGAAGATGCACGCTCCCAGGCGAGAGGTGTATCGAGCCGTATCTTCGACATGATGGGGGTTGACGCGAAAGCTACTCAGCCAGGACCGGGAATCTCTACCTGTTCTGCCGACCCCAACAAAGAGCGCATGTATGTGGTGCGACACCCGTGGGCAATCTATGGCGTTTCGAACAGCGTTCTCAAGGAGGCGATGGATAACCTGAGAAATAGTCTCCCTGGGGATGGCTGGACCATTGTCAAGGACGGCAGGGAGGAATCCAAGGACCGCCAGCCGGTTATTCATGCGGAGAACGATGAGCTCCAGTACACTTTGATTGCCTCCTGGGCGCAAGGCAGGGAGAAGCCTCAAATCAGTGTCACTCTGACCTCTGCCTGTATTAAGACCCCGGAGGGGGAGAATCCTCAGGGAGAGTACTGAAATTCGTTAAAACTCCGTGGTGAGGATTGATCGCCGCATGGGTTTACTGCCGGGACGTCATCATCTCTCGGCGGACTCTTCCGGTCGTGCCGGATCGGGTGGCGTCCACTGGGCGGATTTATGATCCACGAGGCTCCCCATCCATGCCGGAAAACCTGACCGCCACCTGAAGGTGGCCGGCGCCAACTGCTGCTGCCGGGCTTGATGTGCATCAGTCCCAGCCGCATCACCTCACTGCCGCACACGGTCTTCGTCATCCACCGACGACAGCGTTCGCTCTCCCGAGCGTAGATCGGAAATGCTCATCGGTGTCCACGAGGACCCGCACGAGTGTGTTTCCCCCTGGTTGTTCGGCGGGCCATCGCCCTTCGCGTCAGTACGGCAGCCCGGCGTCGTCGATCTGCCGATGGCCCTGCCTGCGCCGTTCCCGCTTCTGCTGGAAAGCCAGCACGTCGGCGAGACGCACGACCCGGTGCCTGCTGTTCGGAAGGTGCGACGAGGGGAGGTCTCCCGAGTCCATCAGGCGGACGACGAAGGGGCGGGACAGTCCCAGCAGTTCGGCCGCCTCGGCAGGTGAGAGCTGTTTCTCGGAGGCGAGGACCGTGACCGCGTGCCCGCTGGCCAGCTCACCGGCCGAGGCGACGAGGACCCGGGCCAGTTCGATGGGCAGCGTCAGTTCGCTGCCGTCGGACCTGCGCAGTGTCACCTCGACCTGCTCGGGTGCCATCCGGCTAGCCTCGGCGAGTTCGTCCAGGTGGGAGGGGACGGGCTCCACTGTGGTGGCGTGCGCCAGGACGCTCGTCCGAGCCATGCTCGCCTCCTGTTCGGCGGCCCGCCGGACCTCGACGACCGCCGCATCTGCAACAACTGTAACCCCGAGGTGAGGGGCGGGCAACCAGGGACATCTCGGATGTCCTGCCGGAAGCGCGCTGTCCGTACGGAAGGAAGCGGCCGGGGAG
>NZ_JAKMAY010000165.1:0-12867 GCF_022015835.1 Streptomyces sp. ICN903
CCCCGGCGCCCCGAGCACGTCCCGGCCCCCGTGCCCGCCGCGCCGGCCGACGACGACGCGCTGGCCGACACCGTCTTGGACGTCGTCGTGCGCCGGCTGGAGAACCAGGGTCCGGCCGCCCACCAGGTGTGGCTGCCGCCGCTGGACCAGGCGCCGCCGCTGGACGAGCTGCTGCCCGGTCTGACGGCGGTGCCCGGCCGCGGCCTGACCCAGCCGGACCATCCGCACGCGGGCCGGCTGACGGTGCCCCTGGGTCTGGTGGACAAGCCGTTCGAGCAGCGGCGCGAGACACTGCTGCGCGACTTCTCCGGCGCCGCGGGCCACATGCTGGTCGTCGGCGGTCCGCAGGCGGGCAAGTCCACCCTGCTGCGCACCCTGATCACCTCCTTCGCCCTCACCCACACCCCGCAGGAGGTCCAGTTCTACGGACTGGACTTCGGCGGCGGCGGCCTGTCGGCCGTACGGGACCTGCCGCACGTGGGCGGCATCGCATCCAGGCTGGACCCGGAGCGGGTGCGGCGGACCGTGGCCGAGGTCGCCGGTGTGCTCAATCAGCGCGAGGAGTACTTCCGGGCCACCGGCGTCGACTCCATCGCCACCTTCCGGCGCCGCCGGGCCCGCGGGGAGATCACCGACCAGCCGTGGGGTGATGTGTTCCTGGTCATCGACGGCTGGGGCGCCTTCAAGCAGGAGTACGAGATGCTGGAGGCCGTCGTCACCGACATCGCCTCCCGCGGTCTGGGCTACGGCATCCACATCGTGGTGGCGGCCTCCCGGTACATGGAGGTGCGTCCGGCCCTGAAGGACCAGCTGCTGAACCGGCTGGAGCTGCGGCTGGGCGACACCATGGACTCGGAGTTCGACCGCAAGGTCGCGGCGAACGTGCCCACCGGTGTCCCCGGGCGCGGCCAGACGCCGGAGAAGCTGCACTTCATGACCGCGGTGCCGCGCATCGACGGCGTCGCCTCCGACGAGGAGCTCTCCGACGCCACCACGGCGCTGACCCGGGCGGTGGCCGACGCCTGGCAGGGGCCCGCGGCCCCGCCGGTGCGGCTGCTGCCGCGCGAGCTGCCCGCGGCCCGGCTGCCGGGAGGCGGCGACCACCCGCGGCACGGTGTCGCCTTCGGCATCGACGAGAACACCCTGCAGCCGGTCTTCGTCGACTTCGAGACCGACCCGTTCTTCCTGGTCTTCGGCGAGAGCGAGTCGGGCAAGACGGCGCTGCTGCGCCTGCTGGCCAAGCAGATCTGCGAGCGCTACACGCCCGACGAGGCGCGCATCGTCGTCGCCGACTACCGGCGCTCGCTGCTGGGCGACATCCCCGACTCCCACCTCATCGTGTACGCCGCCATGTCCAACGCCATGGACACGCACATGGCCGCGATGAAGGACCTGATGGAGAAGCGCACCCCGCCGGAGGACGTCACCCCGCAGCAGCTGCGCGACCGCAGCTGGTGGCACGGCCCGAAGATGTTCATGATCATCGACGACTACGAGCTGGTCTCCACCTCCAGCGGCAACCCGCTGGCGATGCTCACCGAGCACCTGCCCTTCGCCCGGGACATCGGCGTCTGCTTCATCATCGCCCGCAGCTCCGCCGGGGCCTCCCGTGCCTCCTACGAGCCCTTCATGCAGCGCATCAAGGAGCTCGGGGCCCAGGGTGTGGTCCTCTCCGCCGACCCCGGCGAGGGCGATCTCCTCGGCAACGTCCGCGGCCGGCCGATGCCGCCCGGCCGGGGCCACTTCGTCTCCCGCAAGCGCGGGGCCCCGCTGGTCCAGGTGGGCTGGCTGCCTCCGAACTGACCATCGCGGGCGGCGGTGCGTCCGGCCCCGCGGGCCACTGCGGACGGCGGGGCCGGACGTATCCGCGAGCCGTCTCGAACCGGCGTTCCCCGTGGTCCCGGGGTTGTGCGGACGCCCCTCGGAGCGCGTACCGGGCTGTTATCTTGCCCGGGGGCCGTGAGCCGCGCAGCGCCGCGCCGTGCCCCCACGTTCACCGATGCCGCACCGCGGATCCGCGGTGCGGCGTGGCACGGGGCACGCTCCCGTCGCCGGCGTCCATCGAGGAAGGACACAGATGGGGACTCAGCAGGAGAAGGACGAGCTGTACGCGATGGACATCTCCGACGCCGTGTGGGAGAGCGCGCCCGGCGGTCCGGAGGACGAGAAGGTGGAGATCGCCCATCTGCCGGGCGGCGCAGTGGCCATGCGCAACTCCAAGGACCCTGACACCGTGCTGCGCTACACCGCCGCCGAGTGGCGGGCCTTCGTCCTCGGGGTCCGCGACGGGGAGTTCGACCTCAAACCCTGAGCCTCCGCGCCCGGCCTCTCACCGGCCGGGAGACGGGCGGAAAAACGGGCGGGCGCCCGGTGGCCGGATGCGCGTCCGGCCACCGGGCGCCCGCCGATGCGTTCGCGGCAGACCCGATCGATCAGAACTCGAACCGCTGGGCCGCCTTGCGGTCCGTCCGCTGGTAACCGTTGGTCGACTCGACCAGATTGTCGGCGATGGCGTTGAGGGTGCTGTTCAGGCCGCTGACGTCCCGGCCCCAGCCGTCATGCTTGGCCTTGAACGCCTGCTTCGCCTCACCGTCCCAGGTGTTGACGACCTTCATCACCTTGTCCTCGAGCGCGTTGAGCTGGATCGACAGCTCCCTGGCCGCGTTGCGGACGTCATCCGCCGCGGAAATGACGGTGGCGTATGTGATCTTGATGGTCATATCGACCCCTACCTTCTCCGTCGGCTCGTTACTTGATGGTCGGAGTGTTACCCGTACCGGCGAAGTCGCTGATCGGGCTCGCCTTCGCCAGGTGGTTGAACTTCTCCATCTGGTCGATCTCGTTGGCGGTGAACCCCTGCTTGCTCGCCTCGAGAGCGTCCTCGATCAGCTGAAGCCGACCGTCCAGCTTCCGGCCGTAGTCGTTGGTCTGCCGCTGGAGCCTGTCGTAGGAGTTCGCGGCATCGCCCTTCCAGGCATGCTGGATCGTGTCGACCACGTCGTTCAGCCTGGAGAGCTTGTTCTTGAGCTTGACCTGCATCTCGTTGACCTCCTTGATCAGGTCATTGAGATCGGCCTCGCTTGACTGGAAGTCGCCGCCACCTTCTCCGGACATACCGTTCTCCTCGAATCGGGTTGATGGTGTTCACTGGCTGGTTTTCGTGGGTGCTCCGCGTACGGGCCCCTGTCATGTCCCGCGGATCGTCCTCCGCACGAGAACGAATGCGCCGGCGACCACGATGGCCGCCGCGGCGCCCGCCCCCAGGTAGATCCACAGACTGCCGTCGTCCTCCGACGCGGCGGCCGCGGCCTCACCCTGGTCCTTCCGGTCCTCGGCCGTTCCCCCGGCGCCGTCCCGGTCGTTCTTGCCGTCGCTCTCCCCATCGGAGGAGGACGCCTCCGGCGAGAGGGTCGGTTCCGAGTCCTCGATCGGGTTCGTGCCCGGGTCTCCGGGGTCACCCTTGCCTTCGAGGAGGTGGATGCGGGGCCGGACGGCACCGTATCCGATGTAGATGCTGGAGGCCCCCTCTTTCCGGTCCTTGCGCCCGGCGGTGTCCACGAGCACGCGCAGGACCTGATTGGCCGTCCAGTCCGGGTTCTTGGCCCAGATCAGGGCCGCCGATGCGGAGGCGATGGCCGTGGCGGCACTGGTGCCTGCCTTGTCGGCGCAGTACTTCTGGAAGCTCTTGTCACACCATCCGGGTATCTCACTTCCCGGAGCGGAGAGGTCCACGTTGATGCCGTACTGGGAGAAGCCCGTCACCTCGCCCTTCTCATCGGTGGCGCCCACACCGACGACGCCGGGGTACGAGGCGGGGTATTCCGGCCTGTTCTTTCCTTCGGCGTCGTTTCCGACAGAAGCGAAGAGCAACTTCCCCTTGCTCAACGCGTACTCGACGGCCTCGGCTCCGACAGGATCGTGATAAGGGCTTCCGAAGGACATGCTGATGATCTTCGCGTCGCTGTCAGCAGCCGCTCGAAGCGCTTCTCCGTAGCTGCCGTCATCAAACCTGTCGTCTTCATCTTCCGCCGGGATCCGGTAGGGAATGATCTTCGCCCCGGGAGCCAGCCCTCGAACGCTCCCGTTCTTCCCTGTGCCGGCGATGAGCTCAGCCATGTTCGTTCCATGGCCTGCGTAATCGTCGGTAGCCTCCCCTGGGGCCCCCGTCATGTCCTCCCCGGGCAGCACTCGACCCTGGAGAGCGTCGGTGGAGTCGTTGACACCACTGTCGATGACCGCCACCTTGACGCCCTCACCTGTGCTGACCTCCCACATCTCCTCGGCCCGCATGGCGCCCAGGTACCACTGCTGCGAACGGACATCCTCCGCCTGAGCCACAGGTGCCGTCCCGACGAGGCATACGGTCCATGCACCGGTTACAGCCAGCACGGAGAACAGGCGCCGTCGCATCCGCCGCGACGGCAACCTGTGGCCGTGTTCGTGTCCTGCCGTCATCGCCGCTCTCTGTCGTGGGTTAGTCGATAACCGGAGGGGCAATTCCGTTGCGCCCCGTCCGCCAGGTCTCTTCGTCCTCGGTGAGGTAGTCGGGCCTGCGGGAGTCCTTCCGGTTCTCCTCGCGGGGGCTGGTGCTTCCGCTGCGGGGTACCGCGCCCGTCGTGCTCTGACTGCTCCCACCCGTTCCGCCTGTGCCACCTCTGGCCAGCCCGGAGCCACCGGGTGTGAAGGGACGCGCCGCGCCGCCCTGGCCCGGAACGTTCCGGGGCGCTCCGATGGCACCGCCGCTGGTCGTCGCACCCGGCCTGCGCCCGGCGGAGCCGCTGCCCGTCCCCGAGCCGATCGCTCCCGTGCCCGCAGTTCCTCCTGGAGGGCGTCCCGTCATGCCGTGTTCCGCTCCGACCACGGTTCCGCGCGGGAGACGAGGTCCATTGGACGTCCCTTGGCCCTGCTGCGGGGTTCCCCCGAAGATGCCGCTGCCGCCCCGCCCCATGGGTGGTGTCGTCGTGGTGGGCGCCCTTCCTGCCGGAGGGCCGGAGCCCGTGACCGGACGGGGATTCGTGTTGCTCGCCGGCGGAACGGTCGGCGGGCCACCTGCTCGTCCCGTGCCGAGCTGACCAGGCCCTTGCCCTGGAGCGTGTGTGGTCGGGAGCCTGGAGGTCCCCACCTGCTTGAGGTTTCCCCCTCCTCTGTGAGTGGGAGCGGGGGCAGGCCCGGGCAGGACAGGGCCGGACGCTGCGGGCCCGCCGCCCGTCGGGGCGGCCGGGGTGCGCGGACCGGCGTCGGCGGGTGCGGGAGGCGCCACGGGAGCGACGGTGTTCAGGTCCGTGCGCACAGGCTCCTGAGGTACGGGCGCTCCCCCGACATAGCCGGGCCCGTTCCCCGGAGCGAAAGGCATCGATCCCACGCCGACGGTCTGCGAACCACTCGCGGTCCCCCCGCCTCCGTAACCGGGGGACGTGGAAATGCCCTTTCCCCCAGGGACAGGGTCGCCTCTGTATTCGGGCGGCGCCGGCGGCATGCCGACGTCCGGCATCGGGCCGAACTCCGGCTCCTCCAAGCCCTTCATGTTGTCGTGCGAGACCTTGTAGTAGGAGGCCAGGCGGTTCATCTGGTTGATGGCCTCCTGGCGGTTGTCCTCCTTCTTCCTGGCCAGCTTGTACTTCTCGTTGGACTCGTCGCGCTCCTCGGGCGGGATGCTCTCCAGGCGCGGCGCGGCCATGACCGCCGGGTCGCGTTCGGGCATGCCGCCGCGCACCATGGACAGGCCGACTCCGGCGGCCTTCAGCTGGGTGCTGGCCTTCTCGGTGAAGTCCGCGAGGAGCAGGGTGTTCCTGCTCAGCTTCCGGCCCCACTCGCGGAAGCTGTCGCCGAACTCGCCCTCCCAGTCGACCTTGTCGATGTGCTTCTTGAGGTCGTCGCCGACCTGCCTGATCTTGCCGCCCGCGTCCCAGAGCGTGTCGGCGGCGTTCTCGATGTCGGCCGGGTCCGCGTCGTCCACCAGGGAGAACATCTCTTCGAGATCCTTGTTCTCGAAGTCCGTGGTGCCCATGGTGCTGTTGCGCGCGGTCGTGCCCCCGAACAGGTCGACCGGGGCGAGGGCGCCCTTCCGCCTGAGGTCGGTCATGACGAGCTGTGCCTCGACGAACGGCTCCTCGGGCCTGTCCGGCCCGCTCTGCCCGTCCTTCCTGTCGGTCATGGTCGTACCTCCCCCGTCAGTAGGTGACCCCGGTGGCCTCGTCCTTGGGCGGCTGCTTGCCCGCCGCTTGCTGCTGGTACTGGTGGGCCCTGGTCTGGAGCTCCCAGAAGCGCCGCTTGAGGTCGTCCTCCAGGTTGCCGAAGCCGATGTCGGCGCCGTGGACGGCGATGCGCATGGCCTCGATCTGGTCACCGAGGACTCCGGAGAGTCTGGTGAGCTGGGTGTGGACCCGGGTGTACTGCGAGTGGACGCCGTCCGCCTCGGCGAACTCGCCCCCGAAGGAGGACCGCTTCACTTCCTGCCGGCCGACCCTCGTGGGGGAGGCGGGCGAACTCTCCAGCTCCTCCAGGATGTTGTCGACCCGGTTCTTGAAGTCCTTGAGCGACTCGAGTTCACCCTTGAGCTTCTCGGCCGGCACCCCCATCAGGCTCCCCCTCCGCCTGCTCCGACGCGCATCCCGATCCGTGCACCATCACTCTAGCCACTGTCTGTGACACGACGGCAACTCGGTTCCCCGGCCCGGTCACATGGGCGTCCCGGCGCCGCGGACGCGCTCCTCGGCCGGTCCCCGTCTGCGCCGCCAGTCCCGGTACACCAGCGAGCCCCCGGCTATCACCGACACCAGGACGCCTCCGCCGACCACCGTGTAGGTGCCCAGGCGCCTGTCGCGTTCCCGCGGGGTCTCGCCGAGGTGGAGTTCGGCCGGGGTGGGCGGTTCGGCCCGGTCCACGCCCTCGCGGGCCACCGGCTTCTCGATCCGCCTGTCGTCCTCGGTGAGCGCCCGGACGGGGTCGACGACGCCCCAGCCCACGTGGCGGTCGTGCCCGGGTACGGACCGCTCGGCGGTCTGTGCGATCTGGGCCGCGACGTGGTGCGGTTCCCAGTCCGGGTGCTCGGCCACGAGCAGGGCCGCCACGCCCGCCACGTAGGGCGCCGAGAAGCTGGTGCCGTTGTCGGCGCAGTGGCCTCCGCCCGGGACCGTGGAGATCATGTCGACGCCGGGCGCGGCGACGTCCACGAAGTCGCCGGACTGGGAGAAGGGCGCCCTCTCGTTGTTGCGGTCGGAGGAGGCGACGGCGATGACGCCCTCGTAGGAGGCCGGGTAGGTCTCCTTCACGTTGCCGCCCAGACCGTCGTTGCCGGCCGAGGCGACGATGACGACGTCCTTGGCCAGCGCACGGTTCACCGCCTGCTCGAGTCTCGAGTTGGGTTCGAGGGCCCTGGTGGTGTCCTGCGAGATGTTGACGACCTTCGCCCCGACGTCGACCGCGTGGTCGATGGCCTCGGCCATGCTGTCGGTGTCTCCCCTCCCGGCGGCGTCGTTCTGCTGGATGGGGATGATGGTCGCCCCGGGGGCGATGCCGACGAAGCCGGTGTTCCCGGCCGGGCGTGCGGCGATGATGCCCGCGACCTTGGTGCCGTGGCCGACGGTGTCCTCCGTGCCGTCCTTCGCGGGGGGCTTGGGGGTGTTGCCGTACTCGTCCTTCTCGGGGGCGGGCAGGTTGCTCATGCCCAGTCCGGCGTCGACCGCTTCCTTCAGCTGGGGGTGGTCGTCGTCCACCCCGGTGTCGATGACCGCGACTTTGACGCCCTCGCCCTTGGTCTTCTCCCACAGCTGGTCCAGGATCACCCGTTTCAGCGACCAGGGCCTGCCCTCGAAGGGTTTGGCGGGGAAGGTGCACTGCCCGGTGTCCGCGGCGGCCGGCGGTGCCCAGACCAGGGGGCCGGCGACGGCGCCCAGGGCCGCCAGGCCGACCGCCGCGGCCGTCGGGAGCGCCGCCCACCTCGTCGGGGCGGGTGTGGTGGGGGCCGAAGTGTCCGTCATCTCGCGCCCTCCCGGCTCAGGAACCCTGCGGCTGCTTCGCCGCGCTCGTGCTCAGCCTCGGCCCGGTCGGCAGGAAGCCCGACCAGGCGGCGGGTACCGGCACCGGCCGGACGCCCTGGTAACCGAGCATGATCTGCGCCTGGTTGCCCTCCTGGACGCTCTGCGCCGGGTCCTTCCTCCTGCCGTCCGTGCCGATCTCGGACTCGTCCTGGCCGCTGTCGGTGTTCGCCTGCACCGCGTAGCGCAGACCGGTGTCGGTCACCAGGAAGACTCCGCCGGATCCGGTGTCCCGTCCTGTGACCTGACGGAAGAGCAGGCCCGATCCGGGGGTCACGTAGGCGCTGGTGGCCCCGTTGGGCAGGGTGGCCGGATAGTCCTCGCCCGCCCAGGTGCTGAGCGTCGTGGTGCCCTTCTTCTCGTCGACGCCGCGCAGCACGCTGCACAGGGCGTCCCGGCCGCTGCCCGCCCGGTTGACCGCGCTCGGTTCCGCCTCGGGCCAGTTCAGGCTGTCGCCGTAGAAGGTGCTCTCGGGCCGGATGGCGCCGGCGCTGACCTCCCGGGCCCTGCCCTGCTGGCCGAGCGCGGTGGCCTGCGGGCTGTTGAGCAGCAGCTTGGCCATGAAGTCGGTGACCGGCCTGATCTGGCCCTTGAGCACCACGTAGTGCTGGTGGCCGGTGCCGGAGGGGGCGCGCAGCACCATGCCGACCTGGTTGGCCTCGGCGTCCAGGTCGCCGGGGGCGCCGGCCGGCGTGCCCGTCTCCTCGATCCCCTCGGGGAACTGGACCGGGTCGCCCTGCTTGAGGGTCCTGAGCCAGTCGCCGGTGACGTCCTGGGGCCGCGTGTCGCCGACGACGGTGCGCAGCAGCGTGTCGTCCGCCTCGATGGGGTACGCGGTGCCCTGCGCGTCGACGATGTGCAGTTCCCTGCCGGGGCCCCTGACGTACATCACCTGGCCGCCGCGCAGCCGGTTCCTCCCCTCGACCCGCTTGGCGTCCCGGTCGGCGAGGACGAAGACCGCCTTCTGCACGCCGTCGTCGCCGGGCTGGACGCACACGGCCCAGCGTTTGGCCTTCGTCGCCTCCTCCTTGCCCGGCAGCCGGTCGGGGGCGTAGGGGATGCCGATGGTGGCGCCGTGCGGGATCTTCCCGCTGTCGAGGACCTTCTCGTCGACCTCGACGATCCCGAACTTGCCCGGATCCAGCAGGAGTTTCGCGGAGGCCAGGTTGAGCACCGGGTGGAGCTGCTTCTTCCCCCTGGTTTCGAGGACGACGTAGCGGGTGGTGGACTCGCTGCCGATGATGACCTTCTCACCGGTGTTGTCCCAGCCCTTGGGCGCCTTGGGCTTGAACATCCCCCAGGCCCCGAAGCCCGCAAGGATCACCACTCCGACGACCAGTCCGGGGAGCACCGCCCGCAGCGGGCGCGGCGCCCCCTCCTCGGTCCCGGTCGGTGTGGGCTGGAGGAATGCCGAGACCAGCCGCTTCTTGGCGAAGGTGTAGGCGTTGAGCTCGTCCCGCCGTGATGCCATCTCTCGCTGCTTCTCCCCACTGGTGGGCCCAGTGTCCCCCGGGATTCCGGAGCACCGTCACTGCTGCCTTCTGTCGGTCCGGGCCCCTACTATGCCCGTTGGCGATCGGCCCCTGCTGCTCCGGTAGGGTGATCGCCCGACCAACGCCCTGGAGCGTCAGGGCGATTACGGACACAAGGGGATCTACAGGGGATGGGGACCGCCACGCGGGCCCGGACCGCCACGTCCGCGCCCGACAGCCCGGCGCCGGACGGCGCACGCCCCGAGCCCGCGAGGTCGCGTCCGGTGCGCTCGGCCACGCCGCGCGCCGAGGCACGCCGCGGCCTGGGTCCGCTCCGGCTGCACCATCTGGTTCTGGCCGAGCTGGCCGCGGCGGGAGTTCTGGCCTCGG
This sequence comes from Streptomyces sp. ICN903, assembly GCF_022015835.1. Classification (NCBI taxonomy): domain Bacteria; kingdom Bacillati; phylum Actinomycetota; class Actinomycetes; order Kitasatosporales; family Streptomycetaceae; genus Streptomyces; species Streptomyces sp. ICN903. The sequence goes on from NZ_JAKMAY010000165.1 coordinate 9,899, forward strand.
CCGCCGTGCACGAGGTCCTGGTGATCCCGGCGGCCGTGGTGGCCGTCGCCCTGCTGCTCGTGACGGTGCTTCGGCGGCGCGGCCGTCCGCTCCCGGAGTGGCTGGGCACCGTCATGGCACTGCGCCGCCGCAGGCGGCGGGCCGCCGCCGAGGTGCTGCCCCCGGACACCGACCCGGGCCTGGCTCCGGCCGTCGAGTGCGATCCGGCCCTGCGCAGCCTGACCTACGTCGACCGCGAACGGCGCGGCGTCGGCATGGTGGGTGACGGCACTTTCCTGACGGCCGTGCTGCGCGTCGAGCCCCGCCCCTCCGCTCTGCGCTCCGGCCCCGGCGAGCGGCCCCTGCCGCTGCGGCTGCTCTCCGACGCCCTGGAGGTGGACGGCATACGGCTGGAGTCGGTGCAGGCGGTGCAGTACACCCAGCCCGCCCCGGCGCCGCATCTGCCGGCGCGGTCGGTGGCCGCCTCCAGTTACGGCCCCCTGCAGGCGTCGTGCGGCGCGCCGGCCGTACGTGTGACCTGGGTGGCCCTCAAACTCGATCCGGAGCTGTGCCGGGAGGCGGTCCAGGCGCGCGGGGACGGCCTGGAGGGCGCGCAGCGCTGCCTGGTGCGCGCCGCGGACCAGTTGGCGAGCCGGCTGGCCGGCGCGGGGTTCCGGGCGACACTGCTGCCGGAGCAGGAACTGGTCACCGCGCTGGCGACGTCGGCCGGGGCGAGCCCGGCGGCCACCGCGCGGGCCGGACGCCCCGACTCCGCTCCCGCGCGGCGCACCGAGGAGAAGGCCCGTGCCTGGCGGTGCGACGACCGCTGGCACACCACGTACGCGGTGTCGCGCTGGCCCGAACTGGGGCCGGGAGCCGCTCCGCTGCCGTCGCTGGTGGCGTCGCTGACGGGACTGCCCGCCCTGGCCACCACCTTCGATCTGACCCTGAGCCGGGGCGGGAGCCGTTCGGTCGCGATACGCGGGCATGTGCGCATCACCGCCCGCAGCGACGCCGAACTGGTCAACGCCCGGCATGTGCTGGAGCGGCTGGCGCGGGAACACCGTGTCGGGATCGCCCGGCTGGACCGCGAGCAGGTGCCCGGAGTGCTGGCGACGCTGCCGCTGGGAGGGACACGCTGATGCCCGGATCCGCCGACTCGGTGCGCACGGCCGCACGTCCCCGTCTGGGGTTCGGACTGCGCGGGCCGCGGACGGCCCGTCACGTCCTCTCCGTGGAACAGCTGGACGCACTCGCCCTGCCGGTCGGTGACGACGGGGTGGTGGCCGGGGTCGACGTCGAGGACCGGCCGGCCGTCATCGGCCTCCACCACCCCGCCCCCTACGACGTGGTGCTGATCGGCGGTCTGTGGACGGCTCAGGTGCTGGCGCTGCGTGCGGCGGGCACGGGCGCACGGGTTGCCGTCGAGACCGGGCGGCCCCAGGCGTGGACGGGTCTGGCCCGGGCCGCGGGCGGCGACCAGCAGTGCATGACGCTCCACGATGTCGGCCGGGTACCGCCGCTGGGCGCCACGGCCGTCTCGCCGGTCGTGGTGATCCGGGACTGCGGCATGAAGCCGCCGCGCGGCCGGGTCTCGTCGGGGCCCTGGCAGTCGGTGCTGACGCTGCTTCCGTATCTGAGCCCGGTGGCCCCCCGGCTGCTCAGAGGCGCCTCGCTCGCCGGTGTCCAGCAGGTCTCCCCCGAGGAGGCCCGTCAGGTGGGCAGGATCCTCTCCCTGTCCCGGCAGGAGTCCGAGGCGCTGTCCACGCTCGCCGACGGTGTGACGCTGTGGTGCGCGGGCCGGGACCGGCGGTTCGTGCTGACCCGGCCGACCGACGCCGAGACGGGGCTGCTGGGTGTGGCCCGGCGGCTGGACTGACGCCCGCCGCCGGCTCCCCCGGCTGCCCGTCCGCCGTCTGTCGTCCCGTCACCGGCCCGTTGCCCGAGTGGGACAGGACCGGCATGCCGTTTCGGGGCCTGTGGCGACTAGGGTGGGCGTGCGCGCGGCAGGACGTTTCGAAGGAACGGGCCAAGGCCGCGGCGGCGGGGGAGCCGGTGGCCGCGCCCGCCCGTCGGCAGGGAGCGGTCCGCGCGGTCCGACCGGGGTGCTCGACCAGATCAGCAGCAGGAGGCATTGTGAACAGCGACCGGGACGAGATCCGCGTCGACGGGATCGAACCCGGCGACGACCTGCCCAAGGACGAACTCGACGCCACAGGCGAGTTCACCATCGACTACACGCCGCCTGCCTGGTACACGCGGAACACCGACCCCGCCCCGCAGCCGCCGGCCGCTTCCGCCGGCCCCGCGGAGGGGGCGGAGACGGGCGGGACGGACGCGGACGCCGGTGCCGACGCGCCTCCCGCCTTCCCTCCGGTGACGCCGCCCGGGGCCCTGGCGGGGGACGCCCGGGAGGAGTCCGGTGAGCCGCGGACCGGCCCGGTGCCGGGTGCCGCTGACCGCGGTGGGGACGAGCAGGACGGACGGCAGGTGGAGCACCCCGCCGGCGATGGCCCCGTCACCGACGCGACCATGCGTTTCTCCTCCGCCGCACTGCGCCGGGAGATCGCCGAACGGCAGGCGGCCGAGGAGTCCGCCGGGGGCGGGGAGGAACGGCAGGAGAACGCGGACGGTGAGCCGTCTGCCGGCGCGCCCTCCGCCGATGAGGCGTCCCCGGCACCGGCGCCGTCCGCCGCCTCCGAGGCCCTGCCCCGGTCCGAGGACGACGCGGGCGAGGAGCCCGAGACGGCCGCCGGTCCCGAGGCCGGGGCCGCCGGTGAGCCGCACGGCTCAGCTCCGCAGGCCCCTGCGCAGCCGCCGTGGCAGACCGCTCCGGAGGGCGGGGCGCCGATCGGGTTGCCTCCTCTGCCGCCGCACTTCCAGCCCGCCGCTCCTCCGGCCGGTGCGCCGGCGCCTGCTGCGCCCAACCCGCCCGCGCCGCAGGACGGTTACCCCCTCCCTCAGCCTCAGGCACAGCCGCAGCCGCAGCC